>JBFMEI010000218.1:0-4228 GCA_040753295.1 Thermodesulfobacteriota bacterium
CGGTCACTGCGGAATCAGGAAGAATCTCTTTGGTTTTCAGATAATGCTCCCCTCCGAAAGGATAATAGATCGACTCATAGATAAACCCTGCTCTTTGGGATGCGGCGTCAAGAGCCTTCACCCCTTCAGCGACGACTTCCGGACCTGTCCCGTCTCCCGGAATGATACCGATGCGATAGGTCTTTTTCATCCGCTTCCCCTCCTGATGATATGAGGAATCAATCCCCCGTCTTTAAGAATTTGCCGCATAAACTCAGGGACTGGGGCTGCCTGGAAACTGCGCCCGGTGTCAAGATTCAGAATCCTTCCGGTTTCAAGTTCCACCTGAATCGTATCCCCTTCTTTAATCCCCATCACCGCATCCCGGCTCTCCAGAATGGGGAGCCCCGTGTTGAAGGCGTTTCGATAAAAGATGCGGGCAAAGGTCTCGGCAATGATGCAGGAGACCCCTTTGGCCTTCAGAGCAATGGGAGCATGCTCTCTGGATGAGCCGCATCCGAAATTCGATCCTGCTGCAATCAGATCTCCGGGCTTCATTTTCAGGGAAAAGCCCGAATTCGCATTTTCCATGCAATGTTCTGCCAGAGAGACAGGGTCCGAGTCATTCAGATACCGGGCGGGAATAATGACATCCGTATCGATATTATGGCCGAATTTCCAGACCGTCCCCTTAAACACCATGGGTGTATCGTTTTCTCTACTCCTGCTCAATGCCCAGTTCCTCCGGACCTGCAAGTCTACCCAACACGGCAGATGCCGCCGCCACTGATGGATTCGACAAGATGACTTCGCTTTCCTGATGTCCCATTCTTCCGATGAAATTTCGATTGGTGGTCGCAACGGCTCTCTCTCCCTTTCCCAACACACCCATATAGCCGCCCAGGCATGGCCCGCAAGTCGGCGGGCTGATCACCCCTCCGGCATTTAAAAAAATATCAAAATATCCTTTTTTCATGGCTTCCCGATAAATGGACGGTGTTGCGGGAATGATGATCAGCCTCACACCTGGAGCTGCTTTTTTTCCTTTGAGAATGGATGCTGCCTGCTTCAGATCGCTGATTCTGCCGTTGGTACAGGATCCGATAACCGCCTGATCGATAGAAATCTCCCCGACTTCGCTGATCCCTCTGACATTCTCCGGAGAATGGGGTAAAGCCACCTGAGGTTCGATCTGGTCCAGATTGAATTCCATCACTTCCCTGTAGATCGCTTTTGGATCGCTTCTGTAGAATCGAAACTCCCGGGTCGCGCGCCTCTTCACGTATGCGGCCGTTGTAGGATCCGGAATAAATATGCCGTTTTTCGCTCCGGCCTCAATGGCCATATTTGCCATGGTGAATCGGTCGTCCATGGGAAGCCGACGGATGGTCTCCCCGACGAATTCCATCGCCTGATATCGTGCCCCGTCGACTCCCATCTTTCCGATCGTGTATAAAATGAGATCCTTTCCTCCGACCCAGGGGCGCCGTCTCCCGGTATAGATGAGTTTGATGCTTTCAGGAACCTTAAACCAGAGCTTCCCTGTCGCCATAACCGCCGCCAGATCGGTACTTCCGACACCGGTTGCAAAAGCTCCCAGTGCCCCATAGGTGCAGGTATGGCTGTCGGCTCCAATCACCAGATCACCCGGCAGGACAATCCCCTTCTCCGGCAAGAGGGCATGTTCAATCCCGGCGTTTCCCACCTCAAAATAATGGGTCAGATGCTGTTCTCTGGAAAATTCCCGCAGCATTCGGCATTGTTCCGCCGATTGAATATCCTTGTTGGGTGCGAAATGGTCTGGAACCAGGACAACCCGATCCTTGTCGAAAACATGCTTGACTCCTATTTTTTGGAATTGCTTTATAGCGATGGGTGCGGTGATATCATTGCCAAGGGCAATATCAATGGTTGCATGGACCAGTTGACCCGGGAAGACTTCGCGAAGACCCGCATGATCCGCCAGGAGCTTTTCCGTTATGGTCATCGGCATTCGAATCGCCCTTTCTTAATCCACTTCAAAATATATTACCTGAATCTTTTGGGTATTACACGCTCAATTTAGGTTAAGATAAAATATCCGACATCGTGTAATTTTCCAATTTCCGGGTTCTGATGCTAAACCGAAATCGGATATTTTTCCATAAAAAATCGTATTCACATTCGGAGAATAAAATATAATAGTATATAATTATACTATTATAAATTTGTCAAGGGATTCCTTTTAACACTTCTTGAACTTAATTGAACGATTGTTGGGTTTGACAAAGAATCGGATGAATAGGCTCCTCCGATGATTGACTTCTCGTGCACTTTTTAATATGCCCAATCCCGGCAGTTCATGGAAATCAACAAAAACCGGAGGAATTTCATGTCAAATGCACAGAACGCTCTGCAAGGGTTTGAACCTGAAGAACGGGCACGCTTCATCCTGGACATGTTTCACAGAATTATTATCCACTACGCTCTATGGTTTACCGAAATCCGGCATCAGATGGGGATGGAAAAGGCTCTTGAACTTTTATTTTCAGCCTCCTCGAAAAGCTATCAGATACAGATCAACCGGCTTTCAAAGGTTTTAGGGTTTCAGATAAAAAACGACATCCCACGGGCGTTGCTGGAAATGCCGATTCCGGATCAAAAAGCGCTCCTCGAGGCCATTGCCGTCAACTGGCTTGCCAACGACGGAATATGGTTCCAGGCTGTCGAGTTTTCCAGCGGAATGGATGATGCCAAACGATGCAATGACACCTGCTGGGCACATTTTTCACCTTTTGAAGCGCATTCCATCAAGCATTTACTGGCCCTTCCCGAAGGGTGCGGACTGGAAGGACTAAAAAAGGCCCTTCATTACCGTCTTTACGCCATGATCAATGATTATTCCATCATGGATAATGGTCCGGATTCATTTGTTTTTCAGATGAATCAATGCCGGGTTCAATCTACCCGAAAGCGAAAAGGATTAAACGATTATCCCTGTAAATCCGGAGGAACTGTGGAATACACCTATTTTTCAAAAGCCATCGATCCCCGTATTCAAACCCGCTGCATCGGATGCCCTCCGGATGAACACCCGGAGGACTGGTACTGTTCCTGGCAATTTACGATTCCACCGGAAAAGAAATACGAGAATCCCTGCAGAGCGCAAGAAACAAATCAGGTACAATAAAAGCGATGCTTCTGAAATCAATCGAGAATCTGAGAAAAATCAAGGGAGCAAAAATACTTCGAATTCATCCGGGCATTACAGCGTAAACCGGTCATTAAATACGGATCAGCTTTCTTTTTTTCTGGAAATTATCGCCACAACACTTTCTGCCGCATCTTCAACGGAAAGATTTTCCATATTAAATACCAGCTCATAATGCATGGGGTCTGAAATATCCGCATTGTATGCTTTCCTGACAAAACTCCTTCGTTTTGATTCTCGATTTAATACCCGTTTTCGAGCGACCGGATAAGTTACATCAAAGTTTTTAGAGATCCGGCTGACTCTGAAATCCAGAGGGGCGGTCACCCGGATGGCAATCCGCTCCTTTGGCGGAAGGATAAAATTCGCACCCCTTCCGACAATAACCGCTCTCCCATGCTTGCCGATGACGCTTACCACCCTGACCAGATGATCCAGGTATACTCCAGGCCAGATGTATTTCTTGTTAATGATGGAAGAAATCAGGTCCTCCATACCGGTAAGTCTTTCTTTTTCCAGTGTTTCGATGACGGTTGAACTGATATCCGCACTTTTTGCAATCCGGTTGATTATTTCCCGATCAAAGAGATCATATCCCATGTGTTCCGATATTTTTCGCGCGACAACCTGCCCTCCACTTCCGGGTTGGGAAGAGACGGTAACAACAGAAAGCGTTTTTACTTCTTCATCTTTTTCCTCATTTTTCTGTTTTTCCCATTTTTCAAGTTGCTCCAGTATATAGCTTCTGAATTTGTATTCTTTCTGTGCATCTTCCATTGAAGTGTGTCCTCTTTTAAAAGAGATGTTCTGCATAACCAAATGAATTTTCGATTGATGGCTGATTTATATCGAAACCAATAAAAAGTAAATCCTGTTTGAACTCAGGCCCCAAATATCTGGCCTGATACCTATATCATGCAAGATTCAGGTATCACCTAAATTGAGCGATTGTTGAGTTTGCTGAAGATGCAAGGAAGAGGGTGCTGGGCAATACTGGAGTATGCCCAGTGCCCGATGACGCCGCAGGTTCGGCAAAATCGGCAATCCCAAAGGGTTTTA
>JBFMEI010000219.1:0-4222 GCA_040753295.1 Thermodesulfobacteriota bacterium
CTGGGGCAGGAACAATACTGGCCCTGGGAAACCGTTGAAGATTATTACGACTACCGGTTGAAGCCCCTGGGAGTCACATTTAAGGATCTGGTTCAAAAAGGAAAAATTGTAACCCGGGAGCCGGAATATAAAAAATATGAAAAGACCGGATTCGGAACTCCCACCGGGAAGATCGAATTCTATTCGACGGTAATGGAAAAACTCGGTTATGACCCGCTCCCCTTTTACAAAGAACCTCCGGAAAGCCCGACCCGTACTCCGGAAATCGCCGGACGATATCCGCTCATTCTGATCACCGGCGGACGGTTTCATCCCTTTTTTCACTCGGAACATCGTCAGGTGGAAAGCCTCAGGAACCGCTACCCATGGCCGGTAATGGAGATCCATCCTGAGACGGCAGCCGAATCCGGGCTTAAAGATGGGGATTGGGCATGGATTGAGACACAGCACGGACGGGTGATGCAGAAGGTGAAAACCCTGAGTTCCATGGACCCGCGGGTTGTTCATGGACAGCACGGATGGTGGTACCCTGAAATGCCGGGTGAGGAGCCCTGGCTGCACGGCGTCTGGATTTCCAATATCAATGTCTGCACTCCTTCGGATGAGAGCTCGTGTGATGAAGCCCTCGGCTCATGGCCCCTTAGAACATTCCAATGCCGGGTCTATCGGGTGAAGGATTTTACCGATGATCATCCGGTGGCCCGATGAAGCATGGGCCTCAGGGAACCGCTGCATGACGGAGATCGGATTTCTCATCGATATGGATGGAGTTATTTACCGGGGAGACTCGATGATTCCGGGGGCCGGGGAATTTATGGATTCCATCCGAGATCTCCCATATCTCTTTGTCACCAACAACTCCTCGGTGACGCCGGAGATGGTGCTTCAAAAGCTCCAGTCGATCGGAATTGTTCATTCCCGGAAAGAGCATGTCCTGACCTCGGCCCTTGCTACGGCAGAATATCTCGAGTCGATTAAACCGGGTTTTTCTTTCTATGCCGTCGGAGGGCCGGGCCTTCATAAGGCACTGGAGGAGAAAGGCCGGGAAGATACGGAAAATCCCGATTTTGTCGTGGTGGGGGAAGGGGAGGGGCTGAATTACGGCAGCCTTACGAAGGGAATCAACTTTCTTCTTCGGGGGAATGCCAGGCTGATCGGAACAAATCCCGACCTTACCCTGGACGGGACACTGGATGGAAAGCCGGCCATAATTCCTGGTGGAGGCGTTTTGATGGCTCCCTTTCAGGCGGCAACAGGGATTAAACCGATTTATATCGGCAAACCCGGCCCTGAAATATTCCGGCAGGCCCTGAAACGGCTGGGGAAAGATGCGTCAAGTCTATTCATGATCGGGGATCGGCCGGACACGGATATCCTGGGAGCTGTGGAAACCGGGATTCGAACAATTCTGGTCTGCACCGGCCGATACTCATGCAGCGACCCGTATCCGCCGGACATTCCAAAGCCGGATATGGTGGTCGATTCCATTGCAGGGGTGAACGTCAGCGAATTGATGAAAATTTTATCAATTCAGGTGGAACCTAAATTGAGCGATTAAGAAAGCGAAGATGATTCAACCTGATTTCTGATTTTATCCATGAGGATGTTCATATCCTGAAACCGCTTCCGGTCTATTCCAATCGACTCCAGGCTGTTCAGAAATGCATGGGCTGCTGAAGAGAGGGGTTGATTTGAGAGATAGGCGATCCCGATTTCAATGAAAAGCGGACTTTCCGAGACTGTTCCGGATTTCAGGAGATCCTCCCGAAGCTCCCGCTCGACAGCCGTTTTAACCAGAAAAGAGACTCCTTCCCCATGCCGAACCAGCAGCTTGATAATTTCCGCATCACTTGTTTCCATCAGGATCCTGGGTGTAATCCCTCCCTTGGTGAACATCTCATCCACAAGCCTTCGGGTTCCTGAACCGATTTCTTTCATGATGATGGGTTCATCCGCGATATCGTGAAGTAAAATTTTACGTTTTTTTGAAAGAAGATGATTTGATGGAAAGATGAGCAGGACTTCTTCCCTGACGAACGGAATGAAAGAGATGCCTTTCGCGTCATCCTTTCTTGCAGTGATGACGATTTCGTTTTGAAGGGTTCTGAGGCTTTGAATCATCGCTGAAGAGTTCCCTTCATTGAGTTCGATCCGGATTTGCGGATAGGTTTCATGGAATCGGGAAATCAGCAATGGGATAAAATATTTGGAATATGTCCTGGCGGTTCCAAGATGAAGAGTCCCTTTTCCAAGGCGCTTGAGTTCGTTGATTGCGACTTCCAGATCCCCTTCAGATTGAAAAATAATCTTTGCATATTCATAAATGGTTTTCCCTGCATCTGTGAGAAAAAGCTTCCCTTTGCTTTTTTTAAATAACTTGATGTCGATGCTTTCTTCGAGAAGTTTAACCTGTGCGGTGACCGCAGGCTGGGTAATAAAGAGTTCTCTGGACGCCCGGGTATAGTTCAGGTGTTTGGCGGTCAGGAAAAATGCGCGAAGCTGGTTCAGATTCATCATCGGGGATTATCCCTGCGAACCGTCGGATTCAAGCTTTTTTTCTCAGAAAGAAAATCGTCAATAACGCCAAAGCAGCAGCAAGGATCGTGAGGATAAATCCGAGATCATAGACTCCGGTCCGGTCCCGGAGCATCCCGGTGATCCAGTGGGACAAAACCGCTCCCAATCCATAGAACGGGGTCCATGCCCCAATGACGGTTCCAAGAGTTTCTTTTGGAAAATAATCTCCGGCTGAAGCCCCATATACCGGAAATGTCGCACCGTAAAAAACGGCCAGAATTCCAACCATTCCATATAACATCAGGGGAGACCGGGTGAAAATGAGGCCGATCAGAGAAATCATGATAAAAGAGTTTGATAGAATGAGAGTGTTTCTCCGGCCGATCCGGTCCGATAACGGTAAAATGGTCAAGACTCCTAAGACTTGTGAAAGTCCATGAATGGTGGCTAAAAAGCTTGCTTTTTCGAGAGGAAGCCCCAACTGAGACTTGGCATAATCGACCATAAAGGTGGTGATCCCGTACAGGGAGTAAGAAATTAAAAAATAGGATATCCCGATGATCCAGAAAGACTTGCTTCTCAAAGGCTTAAACCGTGAAGACGTTTTTCCTGAAACGCTTTGATCGGGAACCGATCCGGATTTTTCCGAGGTGTCTCCCCAGGGCCGGTATCCGGAACTTTCAGGATTGCTGCGGAGCAGGAGTGCATCAGCAGCGGTCATGACAAGGGCCATGGAACCGAGTAGATACCAGGCATGCCGCCATGTAAAATACCGGACGATCCATGGGAAAACCGCTCCCATGGATGCAAATCCAAGTCCGTATCCGGTCGACATGATCCCCAGGGCGAGTCCTCTCCGGTTTGGAGAAAACCAGTGTTGGACAACCGTGAGAACCGGGGTCCACATCCCGGTGGCGCCGGCTCCCACAATGGAATAAAAAATACAGGCTTCCCATAAGGTTTGGGCAGTCGACATGAGAAGGACACCGATACCCAGGATGAGACTGCAGCACGCAATGACCCGACGCGCCCCCAGGCGATCCGTAAGCATGCCGGTGATGGGCGTGAGAAGAAGATAGGAAAAAAGATAAAAATTATATATGGATCCGCCGGCTGTCCGGCTGAATCCGAGAGTTCGGATCATCTCGGGAAGGACGACTCCGTATCCGAGGCGGATGGAGTAGCTGATGAAAAGATTGACAAAACAGGTCCCCAGAATGATCCATGCCCAATGAAAAGGACGATTCGCTCCCAACGCGACTCCTGTAGAAGAATTTGAATTCGATCCTGCTCGATCCGATTAAAGTTGAACCTGAGAAGTGCAATTCGGGCAGCGGATTGCCTTTATCGGGATCGATGTTTGACAGAAAGGGCACAGCTTGGTCGTTGCGGCTGCCGGAGGCGCTTCCTGTGTTCTTCTCAGCCGGTTCATCCCTTTGATGAGCATGAAGAGGGCAAAGGCCACAATGAGAAAGCTCGTGACGGAATTGAGAAAAATTCCATAATTGAGCGTCACGGCTCCGGCGGACTTGGCGGCAGAAACTGAAGCATAAGGTGCGGCGGTCGAACCGGTTTTAATCAGAAGGAAGAGATTTGAAAAGTCCATGCCGCCGAGCAGTATCCCGATAGGCGGCATTAAAATATCTTCGACCAGACTTTTCACGATCGTCCCGAAAGCGCCGCCGATAATGATTCCAACGGCCAT
>JBFMEI010000220.1:0-4197 GCA_040753295.1 Thermodesulfobacteriota bacterium
CAATTTAGGTAAAACCTAAATTGAGCGATTGTTGAGGTTGCAGAAGATGCAAGAAAGAGGGTGCCGGGCAATACTGGAGTATGCCCGGTGCCCGATGACGCCGCAGGTTCGGCAAAATCGGCAATCCCAACGGGTTTTAAATAATGACATTCTTTCAACGAATTGATGAAACCTGCGGGGTTTATCTGGAAATCCCCTTTTTTGAGATATCCATATGAATTTGTTATTTTAAAATTTTTTGTCATTATTTAAAACGCTCATTTTAGGTGATAGGAACACCATTCGGTCAAACGACATCCTTAATTGTACCGGCCTAAATTCAGGTGAGCTAAGAAGAGGTGCTTATGATTCATGATACTATCGGGAAATTGATTCAGAATGCCGCATATCTCCGTTCCCGGCAGGAAGCGCTCGTCCACATGGAAGTCGGTGTCAGGTATACCTATATGCTTTTCGGATGGGAAGTCGAGCGGTTTGCCAGGGGCCTGATTCAATGCGGTCTCGAAAAAGGAGACCGGGTGGCGTTATGGGCGGCGAATATTCCGGAGTGGCTGATTTCATTTTTAGGCATCATATCCGCCGGAGGCGTTGCTGTCCCGATCAATCCGGATTCAAATGAGGAGGATCTTCGATATATCCTGGAGCAATCCGGATCTAAAATTTTTATTTTTGAAGGGGATCAGGAAGACCGGGCTTCCGCCATCGACCTTTTTTCCCTGAAAGGATCGATTCCTTCTCTGGAAAGACTGATTTCCACCAGCCGGCGGCTTCATCCGGAAATTCTCTCATGGCGGCAATTAATGGAATTAGGAAGGAAAATTGAAGGGAATCAGTTGACACAGAGGGCAGACGCCATCCGGCCTGAAGACCCGGTTTCACTGATGTATACCTCGGGAACCACCGGGAGACCAAAAGGGGTGATTCTGGATCATCTGGGGCTGATCAATAAATCCCTGGTCTCTGCAAAACGACAGGGGATTACGGCCGAAGACCGGTTATGTCTTTTTTTCCCTCTGTTTCATATGTTCGGAAACACCTGCATCGCACTCTCCGGCCTGCTTCAGGGGGCTGCCCTGATCCTCCCGGGCACCCGCTTTGACCCTGAAACCATACTCAAGGCTGTCGTAAAGGAAAAGTGCACCGCCGTCTTCGGATCTCCCAGCATGATCATCTCCCTGGTCGATCATCTGGAATTTGATAAAAAGGATTGGCGCACTGTAAAGAAAGGGATCATCGGCGGCGCTCCATGCCCGATTGAACTCATGAGAAGACTGGTGGAAGAGATCGGCGTATCAGACATCACGGTAGCTTATGGGATCACCGAGACTTCCTCGTGGGTCACCATGACCCGGCCAAGTGATCCCATTGAGTTGAGGGTCTCCACCATCGGCACCCCTTTGGAATGCAACGAAGTGATGATTGCGGATTTATCCACCGGAAAGCCGCTCCCTCCGGGGAAACAGGGAGAGCTCTGCACCCGGGGCTTTTTGATGAAAGGATATTACAATAGGCCCGCGGCGACGGCGAAAGCCATCGATGCGGAAGGATGGTTTCATACCGGCGATCTTGGAATGATGGATGAAAACGGATATGTCCGGATCACCGGCAGGCTCAAGGATGTGATCGTGAGAGACGGGATGGAGATTTATCCGGTTGAAATCGAAGAGGTCCTTTATCGGATGCCGGAGATTTCCGAAGTTCAGGTGTTCGGATTCCCTGATTCCGGGAAAGGACAGGAAGTGGCGGCATGGATCAAACTGAAGGAGGGTGCGTCCCTCTCCCTTGATGCCGTGGCGGCTCATATGAGAGAGAATATGGATGTGGAGCGGCTCCCCAGATATTATAAATTTGTTTCCGGGTTTCCGATGACGGGAAGCGGTAAGATTCAAAAATTCAGACTCGCGGAAATGGCGGCAATGGAATATGCGCTTTAGCTTCCAGGATTCCCGGAACAGCGAGTCATGGAGTTACGCAAAAATATTCTTTCGGAGGGAAAGGAAAGACGAATGAAGCTTCAATCGTATAGAAAAGAGACGGTTATTTTAAATCCCCTTAAAGACATGGCCCCAAAACGGATTCCGGTCGAAATCCGGGTCGATCCGCTAACCGGTAGAACCGCCCGGATATGCCATTTCATGAAGCTTCTGTGGGAGAAGCCCGACCTGGAATCTTTGGTCGCCGGAACCGAAGAGAAGTGTCCTTTTTGTCCGGACCGGATCATGAAGATTACTCCCAGCTTTCCTGAAGACCTGATTCCTGACGGCCGGATCACCCTCGATGACCTTGTTCTGTTTCCGAATTTGGCCCCCTACGATCAAATCGGCGCAGTGGCTGTCCTGGGAAGCCGGCACTATATTCCGATGACCGAACTTGAGCCGAGAAGGATCGCCAAGGGGTTTGCCCTTGCCATGAAATTTTTCAAAACGATTCATCGGAACAACCATCCGGAATCGATATATCATATCACGAGCTGGAATTACATGCCGCCTGCCGGAAGTTCGATCATCCATCCGCACCTTCAGGTTTTTGTCACATCCACCCCCCCGAACCTGCTGCGCGAAGAACTCAAGGCTGCAAAAACATACTTTGAAGCACACGGATCAAATTACTGGGACGACCTGGCGGAGTATGAGATAAAAACCAATGAACGATACCTGGGAACCATCGGTCGTACGGTCTGGGTGACCCCATATGCACCCATGGGGGTTGCCGGGGATGTTATGGGAGTGGTTCAAGGGGTCCGATCCACTCTGGAACTTACGGATGAGGATCTGCTGAATCTGGCCCAGGGGCTCTCCAAAGCTATGGCTGCCTATGACCAAATGGGGATCTACAGCTTTAACGTGAACTTTTTTACAGGCGCTCTCCATGATGAATTTGCGCGGTTTCACATTCTCTTTTCTCCGCGTACTTACTTCAATCCGGCTCTGGGGACACCGGATGTGGCGGCGCTTCGCAACCTCTTTAATGAGAGCGTCTGCATGGCGTTTCCCGAAGAGATCAACGACATGCTGAAAAAGTATTTCTAAGGCGGGTCAGAGAAGGATGCCGGGGTTACCGGATCGAAAGCCCGGCTTCTGCAAAGAGAGGTTCTAAAACCAAAAGGCTTTCCCGGCCGGCTTCAGCAGGAGTCTCCACATAGGGATAAAGCTCAAGGCTCATGTCTCCCTGATATCCCAGGCGGGTGATGCATTTGAAAACGGAAAGGAAATCGATGGCGCCGTGCCCGGGGATCAGGTGCCGGTGGATCCGGTTTTCGGCGATGTCTTCCAGATGCATATGCCCCACCCATTCAAACAGAGTCTCAAAGGATGCTGCAGGATCCTCTCCGGCGCAGAAAAAATGCCCGATATCAAAATTGATGCCCACCCAGGGTGATTTCACCCTGGATATGAATTCTTTAAACTCTTTTGTGTTTTCGATCAGAAGACCGGGCTCCGGCTCAATGAGAAGCTTGATTCCAAGCCGCTCGGCGAGCGGAATCACCTTCTCGAGCCCTTCATGGAATAAACCGCAGGCTTTTTTCCGGGAAAGGATCCCCATTGGGCCTCCCGGAGGGATTGAAATGGTTTTGCAGCCTAAAAAGGCCGCTGTCTTCATCGAATTGAGGGTGTGTTGAATCCGGATTTCCCTCCGGGTTTTTTCCGGCTCAATCCACGAAGGAAGATAGGTATCTCCGACGGCAAATAATGTAAAACTGTTGATGTTGGTGATTTTCAGGTGATGCGCTTCGATGCGGCGCTTCAGAAGGGACAGACTTTTTTCATCATAATCCGGGGGATAGAGATGGGGTTTGTCTCCCATAATCTCTACTCCTTTGAATCCGAGACCGGTGATGGTTTCAACCGCATGGTCAAGGGAGTGCCTGACAAAGGCATTGGTGCTGTAGCCGAAAATCATTTCAAGGATCCTCTTGATGCCAGCCTTTTCATGCATGATTTTTCAAGCCGGTCCAGGGCGGATGTCTGCTCCTGAAAGCTTCCGGGCGGGTTTTTCCCCTCAGGCATTTTGAAGTAGAATCCAAGCTGGGGGACCGGTCCGGAAAATCCTGCCGTGCTGAGAATGACCATCCATCGGGCAAGATCCAGAATCAGAGGGGCGGCAAGAATCGAGTCCCGGCCGAGCAGATTCACCCGGATGCTCATGGGGAGGCCGAACACGCCTGAAAAATCAATAACATCCCAGGCTTCCTTGGCA
>JBFMEI010000221.1:0-4141 GCA_040753295.1 Thermodesulfobacteriota bacterium
CATTCCGCTTCTGTTGCATTATCCCTACTTTGGAATCCATTTTAATGCCATTGGAAAGTTCTTTCTCTGGGGAGCGCTGATCTTTACCGTCTGGTCCGGAATCGACTATTTCATCCGGTTCAGAAAACTGCTGAAAGGGTAGACAAAAGGTATTGACAAAGAAAAGAGAGCACGTTAAAAATTTTCAGAAGAGCGGGAATAACTCAGTGGTAGAGTGCGACCTTGCCAAGGTCGAAGTCGCGGGTTCAAATCCCGTTTCCCGCTCCACTTTTTTGGCGGCATAGCCAAGTGGTAAGGCAACGGTCTGCAAAACCGTTATACATCGGTTCAAATCCGATTGCCGCCTCCAGATAATAAAAAAGCCTGCCGAGATTCAGAACTCTGCAGGCTTTTTCATCAACTCGCCATGTTTGCTTTCATCAATTTCCCGATGGCATGCTGGGCATCAATGCGGAGCGGGCTGTCCGGATACGATTTGTTAAAATCCTGGAACATCTTAAGCGCCTGCTCACGTTCGCCGCTCAACGCTTTTTGCACCGCCGCCTTGAACTGCTCGAGTTCCTTCTCGGTTACGACCACATTTTCCGCTTCACCCTTCCAGTAGAGAGTATCCCCTTCCTGGCTGGCGCCACGGATTCCTGCGATTGATGTTTCCGTACCTATTTTTTTCTTGGGAACAAACTGTCCGATTTTAACGAGCATGGATTTCCAGAAATCTCCCCCCTGGTCCTCGGCATCTGCAGCGAATGCAGAGCCGCCCATGATCAGAATCATCATTACGGCTATGGTTATTTTTTTCATGTCATACCTCCCTGCCTGTTTCTTGGGTTATTGTTGTGAGCCTAAAAGCTCAAGCGCCATCATACGAAACTGGACTGCAATATTTTTATCCAGATCATACGCTTTTCGAAATGCCTTTTTGGCTTTATCAAGCTGGTTGAGGTGTTGATAACACCGCGCCTGATTTACCCAGATCAACGGATCTTTGGGATCCAGGGCACCTGCTTTTTCGTAAAACCTGGAAGCGTCATCATATTTTCCACTGATAAAAAGCACATTGGCTTTATTGTTGAGTGCATTGACGTTTCCGGCATCTTTGATCAGAATCTTATCGAATGCCGTGAGTGCATCTGACACAGATCCGGCTTTTCCGTAAATGATACCGATTTGATTCAGAGAATAAGCATCATCCGGTTTATCTGCAAGTATATCATAAAATTTCCGTGTCTGCAGCTTGAGTTCAATATTTTTAAGGGTATCCAGCTCTCCGGGAAACCGGGTTTCAAGGCTGGTGCGCTGCATCACTTCAGGACGCCAATCCATGGCAGGAAGGCTGGCCGGCTTAAATCGCTGCCAGGCTTTTCGAATATCGATGGTGGTCAATCCGTTTTTTTCCCACTGGTAAAAGGCCGCGCTCCCTTTTTCCCATGCCTTTCTGAAAGAATTCCCTACCAGAGTGGTCTCCACCGGGACCCACAATTTCCCCTGATGGATAACGAGCAGGCCGTTCATGGTGTCTCTGCTGTTTTCGGTTTCAATATCTGTTGAAAACATCATGAGCATGTGCCCCGGAACTTCAACGGGCTTGGTGCTGATTCCCATACTCTCAAGGGCGCTGGAATAAAGAGCGACCAGATCGTCACAATCGCCGGATTTCCTCTTGAAGGTTTCCCTCGGAAACTGGAGATAATCCACGAAATCGGTTTTCCCCGAAGTGATCTGATAGGGATTATTCGGATCAGGCAGATATGTGATTCCCATGGCGCTGATGGCATTGAAAATCATGGCGGCGCGCTGTATAACGCTTTCGGTTTTACCGTACTGGGTGGCAATGGAACGGGTAAATTCCAGAACCACAGGATCTTTTGGAGTCACGAAGACGGCAAACCGCTCACGGGTATTCCACATCATCCGGTGTTTTTCATATATGTTGACGGCATGGTTTCGAGTGAATTCCCTGGGTTGATTATTCCAATAATAGGAAGCTTTGATTTCGGTCTGAACCGGTGAGTCTTCCGTTACATCCAGAATCTTGTTGTTAAAGATCGCTTTTAAAAATACCTCATGGGTTTTTCCAGGATCCAGGTCTTTGATTTCAACCTGGGATGCAAAATCCATATACTCTTTTACCATAAAGGATATTTTTAAGTTTGAAATGGCATCTCCGGAGTTGTTCAGAACCCGGATCCGTCCGATCCATTCATCTTCATAGATCTTGTAGGCATTGGAAAAAATGTCCTGCATTTCCAGAACACTGATTTCGATCGGATCTTTGGTTGCAACTTTTGTTTTTGTAGAAATGGTTGCCACCGCTCCTTCGGTTCCATCGGCACTGACGGCAGTAATAATAAAGGCATATTCCGTGTTTGGGGAAAGGGATGTGACTTTATAAAATGGTCCCACAGATTTTCCGATTTCATATTTTTGATTCCCCATCTGCCGGTAAATCACATACTGGGAGACAAAATCCCGGTCATCCGACTTCCAGGAAAGTTCTATTGACCATTCCTGTGGGTCTGCTTTCAGTTCTTTCGGAGCTTTGGGGGTATAAATCGAGGGATTTGCCGTCAAGGGATTGGAAACGATGCTTTCATTTCCATTTTTTGCCGCAGCAGAGATCCGATAGAAATAATTCCGGCCGGCTTTCACCTTCCGGTCGATAAATTTATCTCCAGGAGAGGATCCCACGAACTCATAGGGGGGATCCCATGATTCCGAGCGGTAAATCCGATAATCGATGGGAAATTTATCTTTGTTCGGTTTCCAGGTTATCTCAACACTTTGGATTCCGGATTTGACGGCAAACTCTGCCGGCATCTCCGGAGAATTCCGGAGCTCGAAAACCTGGATGCGTCTGTTTCCGCTGTCGGCAATAAAAACCGTGACATCATCTTTGGCCGCAATCCCCCCAGGGGTCTTGAAGTCTCCGTTTCCGGTTCCTTTGGTGCCGAATTCCCTGAGAAGTGCCCCTTCTCCGTCAAAGACCTTGATATTTCCTTTCCCGGCATCCAGGACAAAGATTTCATCGGCCAGGAGGCAGATATCAACCGGTTTATCGACTTTTCCTTTAATTTGAAATCCGGAAATAGGCTCTCCGGTTTCAGAATAGACATTTACTCTGAACGCCTGATCATCCAGAACATACAGATTCTGATTTCTGTCAAGCCCCAGGGCAATGGGACTTTCCAGGCTGTTCCCCTCTTTGTCCTGCCGGATGACGTTGGAAAAAGGGGTGGTTCCGGGTTGAAACGACTGAAGCCAGACCCATTTATTCCCTGAGTCTGCAACATAAATTACGCCATTGGCGCCGGCGGCGATATCCCGGGGCCTGGATGACCGGATGAGATTTTTATCTGAAAGCTGAAACGATTTTCCGACAATATTTCCATCCGGATCCAGTTTGGTGACCTGCTTTGCG
Organism: Thermodesulfobacteriota bacterium; assembly: GCA_040753295.1. Lineage (GTDB taxonomy): Bacteria > Desulfobacterota > Desulfobacteria > Desulfobacterales > UBA2156 > RBG-13-49-15. The sequence goes on from JBFMEI010000221.1 coordinate 3,419, forward strand.
GATCCGTCCAGAACCCAGAGAAAACCGTCCTTATCTGCGGCAGCAGATACCGGAAGGATCTCTTCTTTCAGGGCAAGGGTTGAAACCGTATCATCAATGATTTTATGGATGCTCTTTCCATCCATGGCATATAAAATATTTTTTCCCGAATAGGCAAGGGTGTCCGCCTTTAGAGGATACTCCTTAATCCAGGTGATTGACGACGGGGGGGGGAGTTTCTGCCAGGCCTCGTAGGCCGGGCCCTGTTCCACTTCGAAGATATGGATCAATCCTTGTTTACTGTCTGCCACATAGACTGCTCCGGCAGGACTTAATGCCAGGTCATTGACGGATGCAAACTGACCCGGAGCTGTTCCTCGGGTGCCGAAGGCATACAGAAATTTACCGGTAAAATCATATTTAAGAATCGAATGGGTTTTAAGGTCTGATATATAGAGACCGTCTTTGCCGCAGAGAATCGAAGACGGTTCCTTAACGTCGCTGAGTTGGCCGATATATTCGCCTTGCTGATCGATGATCTTGACCGTATTGTCATCTTTATCAATAATATAGATAATCCCGCGAGGATCAACTGCGATATCGGCGGGTCGTCCCAGGGAAACGGTTTTTTCCCGGTCGCTCTCTTTTCCGGGCTGTTTGGGCTGAAGGATAATCCTGATCTTTTCCAGTTCCTCCTTCATCGGATCAAATGGAGGCGGCTTTTCCAGAAACCCTTTTTTGGCT
>JBFMEI010000222.1:0-4109 GCA_040753295.1 Thermodesulfobacteriota bacterium
GCATATCGAAACCATCGCTGAATTTTCAGGCAAACATGCAGGCTCAACAGAGGCGCATCTGCCTGATCGCGTTCGAGTCGTTAAGGAGTACAGGCATCTGGTCTTTGAAAAAACAGCCAGACCGCATCAATCGGAAAGACATCTTCAGGCCAATCCCTTTCCTTTATTCCGGTATACTTTAAAAGGATATGGAACGTATCATATCCATGAAATTAAGAAAGAGCTTACCATCAGACCACATTTTACGCCGCTATCCCAAACCGAGATGAAAACCGGAAAAAATATTGCGTTTTTTGATGAACGAAAACTCGATTTTCCTCTTTTAATTCGGAATGTTGAACCCGGGGATCGGTTCAGGCCTATCAATTCCCATGGGACTCAGAAATTGAAGAAATATTTCATTGATCATAAGATTCCAAAAAGCATTCGGTATGTTACGCCGATTATTGAATGTCATGACCGCATCATCTGGGTTGTCGGTCACCGAATAGATGAATCGGTGAAGGTTGACGAAACAACCCGACAAATCGTAAGAATGGAAGTATCCCTTGCTTTTGGAGACGAAAATGATTAACGTAAACCGGAAAATAAAAATGATCAGGGATTGCGTCCAATCCATGGCGAAGAGTCCTTCAATATTCCGATCGCCTCTCATTTTCCTGGAAGGAGTTTCGATTTGAGTCCGTTTCATAAGAATCTTGCGTTGTGGCTTGTCATCACCCTGTTGATGATCATGCTTTATAATCTTTTTAACCAGCAGCATATGTCCGACACCAACATCAGCTACACTGAATTTCTGGCGATGGTGGATGGAGGGCGCATCTCTGATGTCATGATTCAAGGCCAGGAACTCTTTGTCACAGATGTGAGCAAAAACCGATTTAAAGTATTTGCTCCCCAGGACAACGAATTGATCCGTATTCTGCGGGGAAAAGGTGTTTCCATCAGCGCCAAACCTCCATCGGAATCTCCCTGGTATGTATCCGTCCTTGTCTCCTGGTTTCCAATGGTCGTTCTGATCGCGGTCTGGATCTTTTTTATGAGACAGATGCAGGCCGGAGGGGGAAAAGCCCTTTCATTTGGAAAAAGCCGGGCCAGACTGATGTCGGACCAATCCGCAAAGGTAACCTTTGATGATGTTGCCGGAATCGATGAGGCAAAGGAAGAACTGGAAGAGATCATCGAATTCTTGAAAGAGCCGAAGAAATTTACGCGTCTGGGGGGGCGGATTCCAAAAGGGGTACTCCTGATGGGGCCTCCGGGAACAGGAAAAACACTTTTGGCCAGAGCCATTGCCGGAGAGGCAGGCGTCCCCTTTTTCAGCATCAGCGGATCCGACTTTGTTGAGATGTTTGTCGGCGTCGGTGCGTCAAGGGTTCGGGATCTTTTTGTCCAGGGAAAAAAGAATGCACCGTGCATCATTTTTATTGATGAGATAGACGCAGTGGGGCGGCACAGAGGGGCAGGCCTCGGCGGTGGACATGATGAGCGCGAGCAGACCTTGAATCAGCTTCTGGTTGAGATGGATGGTTTTGAATCCAACGAAGGGGTCATTCTGATTTCAGCAACCAACAGACCGGACGTACTGGACCCTGCGTTGCTTCGGCCCGGACGTTTTGACCGCCAGGTCGTCGTTCCGCTTCCGGATATTAAAGGAAGGGAGAAGATTCTCCTGGTTCATACGAAAAAGACTCCGGTAGCGCCGGATGTGAACATCGGGACTTTGGCAAAAGGAACCCCCGGCTTTTCAGGAGCGGATATTGAAAATCTTGTAAATGAAGCGGCATTGCTCGGGGCCAAGCGGAATAAAGAAAAGATCGACATGAAGGATTTTGAAGATGCCAAAGATAAAGTCTATATGGGACTTGAAAGAAAATCAAAGGTGATCCGGGAAGAAGACCGAAAAACGACGGCGTATCATGAAGGAGGACATGCATTGGTGGCCCGGTTCCTCCCCGGAACCGATGCCGTGAATAAAATCACCATCATTCCAAGAGGACGTGCCGCCGGAATCACCTGGTTTTTACCTGAGGAACGCGATTTCAAATATAAGGATCAGCTTGAAAGTGAATTGTCCGTAGCCTTGGGCGGAAGAGTTGCCGAGGAGATTGTGTTTCAAAGAGTCAGCACCGGAGCAGCCAATGATATCAAGCAGGCGACCGCACTTGCAGAGCGGATGGTCCGCTCCTGGGGAATGAGCGATGAACTGGGGCTTCTCTCCTACGCCAAGGGGGAGGAGCAGATTTTTCTTGGGAGGGAGATTGCCCAGCACCGGGATTATTCGGAAGAGACGGCAAAAAAAATAGATTCTGAGATTAAAAAATTGATTGATCACGCATATCAGCGGTCCAGACATATCCTGAAAGACAACCTTGATATTCTTCAAAAGCTTGCCGACCTTCTTCTTGAAAAAGAGACGGTTTCCGGCGAGGAGCTGGATCAACTCATCCATTCATTAAGACCCGGCATGGTACTTCCAGCCAAACAGCCTGAAGATCGCCGGACTACTCCATCCGGATCCGCGTAGAATTATCCGGCAGAGAACGGAAATTCGTGGTTGAAAGATTGCCGAAGTGACCAAAAGCTTTGAAATGACGGCTGGGAGACACCGCTTGAGCTTCGGGCAGACAACCCGGATTATGGGGATTCTAAACGTTACTCCGGATTCCTTTTCAGACGGCGGAAAATTTTTTCGCTTTGAAGATGCGGTTTCTCAAGGAATAGAACTGGTTCGGCAGGGAGCAGATATACTGGACATCGGAGGGGAATCGACGCGCCCTTTTGCCGAGACTGTTTCCGAAGATGAGGAGATCCGGCGGGTGGTTCCTCTTATTGAACGGCTTTCCAAAAGGATTGATATCCCTATTTCAATCGACACCACCAAGGCGGGTGTCGCCAGAGCAGCGATTGGGGCGGGTGCCTCAATTATCAATGACATCAGCGCCCTGCGATTTGATCCGAATATGGCGGATGTAGCGAAAGCATATGGAACTCCGGTTATTCTGATGCACATGCTGGGTGATCCTAAAACCATGCAGATCAAGCCGGATTACGGTGATGTGGTTTCCGAGGTTTTTCAATTTTTATCAGATGCCATATCCCGGGCCGGAAGAAAAGGGATTCAGAAATCCTCAATCATCGTTGATCCGGGAATCGGTTTTGGTAAGAATGTTGATCATAACCTGGCATTGATTCGAAATTTGGGCCGATTTCTCGAACTTGAGGTCCCGATCCTTATCGGTCCTTCGAGAAAAGCCTTTATCCGGAGACTTCTTTCAGGCGGCCATGATTGTGATGTTACTCCTGATTCGGAAGTCGTCATAACTGGGACACAGGCAGCCGTTTCCGCTTCAGTCTTAAATGGTGCCCATATGATACGGGTGCACGATGTTGAGATTGCCCGTGCCACCCTTAAAATCATCGATGCAGTTAAACACGGTCAGTAAGACCAAATATCGAAAGGATCCGGAATGCTTCTGGTCATAGATGTCGGAAATACTCATACGGTTCTGGGGATATACAAAGGTAAGGAATTGATTACCCACTGGCGGGTCCATACCGAAAAGGAAACCACGGAAGATGAGCTCAATGTATTAATCCGGAATCTCTTTGCCCAGGACAGGATGAATATGAGGGATATCCGAAAAACCGTCATATCCTGTGTTTTCCCTCCCATCGTTATGATTCTGAATTCCTATTGCCGAAAATATCTTGGTCATGAACCCCATTGGGTCAATCCAAAATCGTATCCGAAGATGCCGATTCTCACGAAAAATCCTGCTGAAGTCGGCGCAGACCGAATTGTCAATGCAGTGGCGGCATATCATAAATATCGAACAAGCCTTGTGGTGATCGATTTTGGAACTGCAACGACATTTGATGTGGTTTCATCTGCCGGAGAATATCTTGGCGGCGCCATCACTCCGGGAATATACATTTCATCCGAGGCGCTTTTTCAGGAGGCGTCAAAACTTCCGAGAGTGGAGCTCTTTCATCCACCGGAAAAAGTCATCGGAACAGATACCATCAGCAGCATCCAGTCCGGGATTATTTATGGATATGCCGGTCTGGTCGACGGCATGGTTCGGCGAATCCGTGCAGAGCTCAAA
>JBFMEI010000223.1:0-4084 GCA_040753295.1 Thermodesulfobacteriota bacterium
TCTGGTGGTGATGGTATTGTTGTTTGTTAATAAAAGGAAAAAGGGAGCCCGTCCTGCGCCGCAAAAATCTGCAGTCCAGCCGACTCAGGTATCAACATCGGCTTCGGGAAAAAAGGGGCGGCTGGGAAAACTCATCGGCCGCGGGAAACCGATACAGGATAAGACATATGAAATCGGACCTCAGGGCCTGAAAATCGGACGGATTCCTGATAAAAATGATATTGTGATCGAAGATGAAGAAGTATCCAGAGAGCATGCATGGATCGGTCCTGAAGGTGATACTATGGTGGTAATGGACCTCAACAGCACCAATGGAACCTTCATCAATTCGGTTTCAAAAGGGCAGATTCAGAAATCGAAAATTCAACCTGGGGATTTTGTATTCATCGGAAAGGCCGGAAAAATTTCTCTTCTCTATCAGAAAGGATAGACAGAACCATGACCGGGGAGCAGATCGGTCCGTATAAAATCCTCAAACTCCTTGGAAAGGGAGGAATGGGGATCGTATATCTGGGAATGCATACCAAGCTGGAACAGCCTGTGGCAATAAAGGTGATGACATCCGAATATTCCAGTCAGGAAGCCATGCGGGAGAGGTTCATTCAGGAGGCGAAACTCCAGGCAAGGTTGTCCCATCCCAATGTGGTCAATATTCTCAATTATCTTGAAGATGAATCGAATATTTATCTTGTCATGGAATATGTTGAGGGAAGCACACTGGAACAGGTCCTTCAGCTTGAAGGCGCGCTTACATTATCCAAGTCTCTTCATGTCATGGAGAGCGTTTTATCAGCGCTGGAATTTATGCATGGAAAGGGGATCATTCATCGGGATATTAAACCCGCCAATATCATGTTTACGGAATCCGGCCAGGTGAAAGTCACGGATTTCGGAATTGCTAAAACCATCGGATCCAGAGGAATGACAAAAACCGGAACCCAGCTCGGAACAGTCTGGTATATGTCTCCGGAAAGGATCCGTGGAGAGCCCATCGATCACGCGGCTGATATTTATGCGCTGGGAGTCACCCTGTATCAGATGGCCACGGGGCGGGTTCCGTTCAACAGCGACTCTGAATATGAAGTGATGAGGGCTCATATAGAAGAATCGCCGCCGCCTCCCGTTGACATCAATTCGGAGATTCCGGGAATTCTCAACGACATCATTCTTAAAGCGTTGGCAAAAAAACCTGAGGATCGGTTCTCATCGGCCGGAGAATTCCGCAATGCCCTTCGACAGGTCGGAGAAATCAGCTATTCGAATTCGAAGACGGTTGTGGCCGATGATCGGAAGACTCCGATGGAAAAAATCCGTTCCGCGGCCGGGGATCTGAAACGAAGATTCAGGTTTACCGGTTTTGAAGAAGAAGGACCATATCTGGGAAAACTTACCCGGAAGCAGGTTTATCTTCTCATTTCAGCATCCATCCTCCTTGCCGGCCTGGCCATCCTCTATATCCTTTTTGGATATCCCGAAAGTGAAACAAGACAAAAACTCCCCCTGGTGGATCAATCGATTCGGCCACCTCAGGGCCCGGTGATTGCCGGACATCAAAACGGATTCGTCGCGCCCAATGAATCACCCAAGAACACCGAACCGCTTCCTCCCGGTGTTCTTCCTGCTCCGGAGAAAAAAGGGTCTCCAATAAATCCGCCGGCAGCTCCTTCCCCTAAGGATGAATCCAACCGGTCTCCGGCTCCTGAAAAAGAGCCGTCAGGGTCAAAAACACCTGGAGATCAGAATAAACCTGTTCCGACATCACCGGAGCAGGCAGGTCCATCAAAAACCGAAAAAACGGATCTGAGTCAACCGGCTCCTAAAAAGCCGGTTGTTAAAAAGCAATCGCAAGGAATGGAATCCGCAGCGATTCGAGAGCCTCCTGCAATCCGGAAGCCGCCGGAAGAAGGCACGTCGAATTCTGCATATTCCGTATATTCAAGGATGCTTCGTTCACCGGATCCCGCATCCAAAAGGCGTGCCGCTAAAATCATTTATGAAAGATATCTGAATGATCCGATCATGATTGAATTGGCAAATGAAGAACTCCTTAAAGAATACCCGAAGCAGGGGGATAACAGACACCATGTGGATGCCATGTCATGGCTGTGCAACATTTTAGGAGCTTCAAGGAATGAAAAATACAAATCCACCTTGAAAAAGGTTGCTGAGGATGCCCCGCATCGGAAGCTCAGAGGATACGCTGAAAAAAATCTCAAGAAACTATCCGATTCCTAACCCGTCAAAAAAGGAACATCCCATGATCTGCCCGAACTGTCAGAATAAATTACTACCGGATACAGGCATCTGCCCTGCATGCGGTAAAAAAGTTGAAAAATCCTCCCCGACTTCTGTTCCGGATGATCATTCCATGGATGAGACGCAGATATCCGGCCGGTTGATTTCAAGACCGTCGGATGTTAAGATTACCAAAGTCGTTAAAGATACCCTCCGCTCAAAACCCACAAAGATTAAATCGGATCCGGCGATGTCTCAAACCCGGATCGCGCCTTCGGCCCAGGCTGCGCCGACGAAAATTTTCGGTCAGCCAAAGGAGTCAAAAGAGGTTTTTGGATGGCTCGTGGTGATTAAAGGAAGCCGACAATGGGAACAATTCATCATCCCCAGAGAAGACCGCCGGTATATTCTCGGAAGCAGTTCGGATTCGGACTTTAAATTTGATCATGACGGGATCGAGCCGGTTCATGCCAGCCTGAGGATGGAAGGGGACAAGGTTTATTTAACGGATCTGGATACCTCTTCAGGCACCTTTGTCAAGGGGGAGAAGATTATTCGAACTGAGATTGAGGACGGGAGTCAATTCAAAATCGGTTCCATGGAGCTTAAATTCAAAAAACTCTAATCGTCTTTTATGCCGTCGTACTAAATCATCATGCTGTCATTTCAGGTTGTTGGAAAAACCGATACCGGGTGTATCCGGAATCATAACGAAGATGCATTTCTGATCCGCCGGTTTGACTCCGACGATTCGACCCACCTGCCGTCGCTTCTTGCTGTCGTTGCGGACGGCGTCGGTGGGCGTCTTGGGGGCCGGCAGGCAAGTTCAGCCAGTGTCAATGCCATCAGGGAATTTTTTGAAACCCATTTGCATGATCATCCTGATGAATTACTGATCCATGCGATTGAAGAGTCACACCGTTTTCTCAAAGAGATGTCGGCCCGGGATCCTGAATTGAAAGGGATGGGAACGACCTGCACCGCGGTATGGGCATCAGGAATTGAAGCATACGTGGGGCATGTCGGAGACAGTCGTGCGTATTTGATTCGAAACGGAGAGTCAACCCAGATTACCGAAGACCATACCCTGGTCCACAGACTGCTGAAAGAAGGAAAAATATCTGATCAAGAAGCTCTGAATCATCCTGATAAGAACATTATTCTCCAGGCAGTCGGTGCCAGTGATGCCATTGATGTGGATCTTTTTCATGTGGCTCTTGAATCTGAAGACATCCTCCTTTTATGTTCGGATGGGTTGCATGGGTTGGTGACGGATCATGAAATGGCTGAACTGCTCGGAAAGATTCCGCTGGATGAAGCGCCGGATCGACTCATCTCTCTGGCCAAGGAGCGGGGCGGTCATGACAATATCACAACGGTGATAATTAAAGCCTTTCAAAACGCGGAAAAAATTCAGCCTGGTGAATTTCAAATAACTCCCGATGCTTCCGATACGAAGAAACATCCGGTGGTTAAATCCCGATCTGGAAAAAAATACAGGATCATCATTCTGTTTATTTTTCTAATCCTTTTTGGAATCATCTCCCTTTTATTTTATTTCTTCAGATCTTCAATTTTGCCTGGACCTGAAAACCAGGCTCCTGCCCTGCCTGCTTCCCAGAAGATTGACTGATACCTGAAATGAGCGTTTTAAATGATGACAAGGAAGTTAAAAACAATAAATTCATATGGAAATCCTAAAAAAGAGTATTTCCAGACATGCCCAACAGGTATTACAATCTTTACTTAAAGAATGTCATGATTTAAAACCCTTTGGGATTGCCGATTTTGCCGAACCTGCGGCGTCATCGGGCACTGGGCATACTCCAGTATTGCCCAGCACCCTCTT
>JBFMEI010000224.1:0-4058 GCA_040753295.1 Thermodesulfobacteriota bacterium
CCTCCGGGAACGGTCCCCTGGACAAAAGGAGCCGGAAATGATCCCTATCTGACAGGGATTGACGGTGCTCCGGACAACGATACGCTTGAGATGCTGGTAGGTCATTTCAGAGATGATTCAGGCGAATTTTATACCATGGTCCAGAATGTCAGGCATGCCCATGGGGATTTCCCGGTCAATCGGACCGATCAGGGGACAGTCCGGATTTCCTTTGATTTTTCAAATGCCCCCGCCAATCTGGATAGATCGAAGGTACTTTCATTAAATAAGCTGACCGGACAGGTTGAAAATATCTATTTGACGTATCGGAGCGGGAATGCGGGTTTCCTGGATGTCAAACTTGCTGCGGGCGATCCTTTCTTGTTTAAGTATGCAACCGGAGCTTCGTTTGCACTTCGATGAATCTATTGTTTTTGACAAAGAGGAGAAAGAGATGAAGGAAGTGGTGGATTTAACCCAGGATCTCATCCGGTTTAAGTCGGTTCATGCAAATCAAGTGAAAATTCGAAAATGTGCTGATTTCATCGAAAGCTACCTGGGAAGAAACGAGATCCCATACCGGAGAATGGATCATGAAGGATTACCGTCCATTCTGGCAGGAAGCCGAAGCGGGGATGCCCCGGTGTTGCTGATGAGCCATATCGATGTTGTGGATGGACCTGATGCTCTTTTTAATCCGCGGATTGAAGGTGAAATTCTTTATGGGAGAGGAAGCATCGATGATAAATATGCTGCCGCAGTATCCCTCGTCCTGCTGAAAGAGCATACGGTCAGGCTGAAGAAGGCGGGAAAGAATCAGGAACAGGCGAAATTTTCAGTTCTGATCACCGGGGATGAAGAAATCGGAGGGCATAATGGTGCAAAGAAGATGCTTGCGCATGTGAATCCCGATTTCTGCATCGCATTGGACGGCGGAAACGTCGCAGAGATCATCACCAAGGAAAAAGGGCTTTTTACGCTCAAGCTGACAGCTCATGGGATCGCCGCCCATGGGTCCAGACCCTGGATGGGAAAAAATGCCATTGAGAATCTCATCGGGGATTTTGCCGAAATCAAGAATTTCTTCTCTCTTGATTCCGAAGATCATTGGCATCGAACCATGAGCCTTAATATAATTCATGCTGGCAATTCATTTAATCAGGTTCCGGATTTTGCAGAAGCGGTATTTGACATTCGATATACCGAGCATGATGATATGGATGCGCTGCTGGAAGAAATACGGCCGAAAATATCCGGAACCCTTTCCGTTGTCGCCAGGGAGCCGTTATTCATCAGCGGCGAATCCCCGTTTATCCGGCTGCTTCAGGAGGTTTCGCCGGAGAGCCGGCTGACATTTGAGCATGGTGCCAGCGATGCCCGGTTTCTATCCGAAGTGGGAATCCCGGCGGTAGTCTGGGGGGCAGACGGTGATCAGAGCGCTCACAGCGCGGATGAGCACGTTCATATCCCCAGTATTTACCGTCTCTATGGCCGGCTTGCAGCCTTCATGGAAAAGGTTGATGCTGCAAAAGAACGCTGACTGTCGGCAACTCTATTCCGACAATCGAAAATACAGCTTATATTCGATGCAGCAGATAATCAATTCCCAAGATAACATCTCGTTTAAAATGGAAGCGGATCACCTTTCGTCCGCTATCCAAAAGCGCCTGACGATCGCCGATCGCCTGTGAAATCATCAGGATTCCAAAGGTAATGCTTGAAGGATCCTGACCGGCCTTATCCGGAATGGGAAGGTCGGTTCCGAACTGACCGGTGAGCTGAATAAAAAGGCCGTGGCCTGAGTCACCTTTATGGAGCTGACCCGTGGAGTGAAGGAAACGGGGGCCGTAACCCACAGCAACAGCGGTGCGAAACCGTTTTGAAATTGTGAGGCGAAACTTCTGCAGCGCTTTATCCAGTTCAGGATTCGGACTGGCGTAAGCCTGAATACACACATAGGGAAGAAGATCGGTAACGGTTCGACTTGTTTCAATACCCGAAAAAAAGTGTTTCAAGGCTGTTTTAACTTCAGTCTCTCCGGAGGGTGAAAATATATCAATCCCGTTTTCTTCTCCATCGGGTCTGATTTCAGGAATGGAACCGCTTTTAAGATAAAGCCGGACGATTTCACGCGATCTGATTTTTGCCGATTCCACGTTGGGTTGATCAAAGGGATTTATCTTCAGACAGGCTCCGGCAATGGCAGCAGCCATCTCCCATCTGAAGAATTCACTGCAGAGATCGTAAGGCTCGTTCAGGTCTATCCCGACCACGGGATGCCCGGCGGCTTTAAGTTCCCTGACGGCCCTGTCCCTACGGGTGTCGGTTTTTAACCGCAGATGGACAAAAAAACGGTCCGGGCTATAAAAAGCCGGAGAAATGGGAGGCTCACTGATAACCGGGAAAATCCCTTTTCCTTCTTTTCCCGTGCTTTCTGCAATCAATTGTTCAACCCAAGCACCGAAAGGCTCGATTTCCTTTGAGCAGATAAGGGTGAGCTTCTCTTTTCCAGCCAGCGCGAGCTCTCCCATGCTGACTCCCAGATGGAGGGCGGTGGGTTCATCCGGAGCTGCAAAAAGACGGGCTTTTTGCATGATCCGTTCAATATCCATGCCAATAAGAGCTGCCGGAACAAGGCCGAAAGGGGAAATGGCGGAATAGCGCCCCCCGATCTCAGGATCTCCGAAAAAAACATGCCGGAATCCAAGTTGCCGGGCGTCTGTTTCAAGGGAGCTCCCCGGATCGGTTATGGCGACGAAAAAATTTCCCGGATTTCCTTCTCTTCTTGTATTCCGGATAACATTGTAAAAGTAATTCATCAGCGATAGCGTTTCCACGGTGGTCCCTGATTTGGTGGATACGACGAAAAGAGTTTTTTCGTTTTGAATCCGCCGGGTCCAGTCCGCAATGGTATCCGGATGGGTCGTGTCGATAACGGACAAATCCGGGTATCCGTCTTTGACACCGAAGATAAGTCGAAACACTTCCGGGGCAAGGCTGGATCCCCCCATTCCCAGAAGAAGGACTCTTTGAAATCCTTCCCGTCGGATCGATTCGGCAAATGCCTTGATTTCTGCGGAAGAGCGCTCCATCCTCTTTGGAGAATGGAGCCATCCGAGACGGTTTGTGATTTCAGAAGGATTTTCTTTCCAGACCGAATGATCGTGCGCCCAGATCCGCTCCTGAATTCGATTTTGGTTCATTTCAAAGATCATGGTATTGACACGGTTTTCAAACGGCCCCAGTGAAGATTTATAGCTCCTGCCGCACCTGACGGCAGGCCTCAGACTTTTTTTTTCTCCCTTATCGGACATAAATTCCTCTTTTCTGATGATGAAAAGTTCAGATAAAATTGCGATGGTGTATTTCAGTTAAACCATATTTTGAATTGGAATTGCAAATCCATTTCAGATCTGCATATTTTATCCTGAAAGTATATTGATGCCTACGCATTTTCATTGACAAATCAGAGTCGATTACTTTATGATTCCTGCATATTTCGAAATGCCGTCAGCAGGCCCTTGTTGTCATGGGGCATCAATTCGATGGGTGAATAGATCTTCATACTGATTGTAAATTGGAGGAATCTTCAATGGAAGAGAAGAATCAGAAAAAGATGACGGATAAGGCGAAAACAAAAAGAAGCCCTTCTGCCCACCTCTCTCAAAAATCCAAGGATAACAGTCTTGAAATTTTGAAAGTCACTAGAGATTCCTATCGGGTGCCCGTGGATCCGTCTTATCCCATTCAGGTCAAAATCGGTAACCGGAATTATGATGCCGTTAATGTTGCACGAAAAGGAGTCGGCTTTCTTGTCCCTAATTCCAATGTTTTCCTCCAGGATGAAACATTAAAATCCGTCATGCTTATCTGCCAAGATAACAAAATCACCATGGAAGGGAGGGTGATCCATATTTCTCCCCATGAGTTCGGAAAGTTCATCTGCGGAATTGAATTTATTAACCTGGATGCCAAAGCAATTTCACGGCTTCGGGAATATCTTGAGAAGTGCCGCATCAATCTCTTTTCAAAATAAGGAAAGAGTTGAGAAGGAAAATGAATTTTAAATTCAACAACCC
>JBFMEI010000225.1:0-4050 GCA_040753295.1 Thermodesulfobacteriota bacterium
AATGGCAGACGCCGGAATCCCGGCATCTTCGATGGCTGCCGTCATACATCTCGACATCCCTTCTCCGTCAGGAGAAGGTGCGCTGATATGATAGGCATCTCCGCTCATTCCATATCCGATGATTTCCGCATATATTCCTGCGCCTCTCTCTTTGGCGCGTTCAAGAGATTCCAGAATAAGAATTCCAGAGCCCTCTCCGATTACAAATCCGTCCCGATCCCGGTCAAAGGGGCGTGAGGCTTTTTCCGGAGCGTCATTCCGGGTCGAAAGGGCCTTCATGGCATTGAATCCGGCGATACTTGTTCTTGAAACAACAGACTCCACACCGCCGGCGATCATGGCGTCGGCCGCCCCTGACTGAATAATTTTAAAAGCATCCCCGATGGCGTGGTTCCCTGCGGCGCAAGCCGTTGCCACGGATGCATTCGGCCCTTTGGCTCCGAACAGAATGGAAATCATGCCGGCTGCCATATTTCCAATCATCATGGGGATAAAAAACGGGCTGACCCGTTTCGGACCCTTGTGTTCGATGAGGCGGGTGGTGTCTTCAAGAAAAGAAAGGCCTCCAAGGCCGCACCCGGTATAGACGCCGATCCGATGGGCATTCGAAGCGTCGATTTGAATCCCCGAATCCTGGACCGCCATCCGCGAAGCGGCAATGGCGTAAGCGATGAACGGAGTCGCCCGGTTGGCATCTTTCTGAGGCATGAAATCAAGGGGGTTGAAATTCTTCACTTCTCCGGCGATTTTGGTTTGAAACTGAGAAGTATCGAAGCGTGTAATCATGCCGATGCCGGATTTACCGGCACAGATCGCGCTCCAGCTTTCCTCTACGCCGACGCCCAGCGGCGTCACCAGGCCGATTCCAGTGATTACGACCCGTCTTTTAACCAAAACCGCCTCCCTTGACTTTCAATTCGCATTTGGCTCATGGAATGTCATACCGGTCGGATACCGGAATCAAATCAGGAATTCTTGGCAATGTAATCGATGGCATCCTTGACGGTTCTCAGTTTTTCCGCATCTTCATCTGAGATTTCAATATCGAATTCCTCTTCCATGGACATGATCAATTCAACAAGGTCGAGGGAGTCTGCCCCCAGGTCATCCACAAAGGATGCTTCAGGAACCACATCTTTGATATCGACACTCAATTTTTCCGCGATGATCTTTAAAACTTTATCCTCAAGCGACATGATCAATTCCTCCTTTTTAAAATCAGATATACATTCCGCCGCTGACATGGATGGTTTGTCCCGTGATATAGGCGGCCTGGTCCGATGCGAGGAATTCAACAGCTCCTGCGACATCTTCAGGCTTTCCCGGACGTCCCAGCGGGATCTGGCTTAACATGGCTTCTTTGATTTTTTCCGGAAGGGCGGCCGTCATATCTGTTTCGATAAAGCCCGGGGCCACGGCATTTACGGTAATTCCGCGTTGTGCGAATTCTTTTGCCATGGCTTTAGTGAAGCCGATAATCCCTGCCTTTGAAGCCACATAGTTGGCCTGGCCGGCGTTTCCGATGACACCCACAATAGAGGCGATGTTGACGATACGGCCGTACCGCTGGTTGGTCATTGCCCGCACGGCAAACCGTGTGCAATGGAATGTTCCTTTTAGATTAATATCAATGACATCATCCCAATCCTTTTCACTCATCCGCATCAACAATTTATCCCGGGTGATTCCGGCATTGTTGACCAGCACATCGATTCGATGACTTTCTTCCAGAATCCGGTCAAAAAACCCTTTGACTTCCGATTCCAAGGCCACGTTCACACTTTCGCTTTGAGCCATCCCTCCGCGTTCTCGAATCCGGTGTTCTGTTTCAGCCGCATGGGCTTTTTCTCCATCCGGATCGGATGGGGAAAAATAGTTGAAATGGATTTTGGTGTGAGGGGCTGCAAACTCAAGACAAATGGCCCGTCCGATCCCCCTGGATCCGCCGGTCACCACCACCACGCGTTTTTCATCCCTTCCCATATTCACCCCTTTCAAAAAGGATATCTGCGACCTCATCCATATCATGGATAATGTTGTGATGACTTGCCAGGAGTTCGGAGCAGGAAATAGACTCCATAAACCGGGTAATGGTAGTGGAATCAAAAAGGCCGGACCCCATGGTAATGAGCAATGCATTTTCTGCGACAAGTCTTGAGGTTTCCCAGGCGAATATCCGAGACATGGCCTTTAGTTTTCGACCTCTGGACTTGTCGTCCTGTGAAACAGCCATGGCTTTTTTAGCCAGGCTGGCGCCGACTTCCACATGAATCATCATATCGGCAAGTGCAAACATGACAAATTGCTGTCGGGTCAAACGGTGCTCGTGGGCCAGAGAGAGCGTTTCCCGAAGCGCTTTTGCCGCCAGTGAATAAAACCGGCATCCGGCATCCGGGGCCCCGGTCTCAAGCTTCATCATTCCCTGGGCCATCTCCTCATAGTACGCCCCTTTGGTTTTCCGGTCTTTTTTCCAACGGAATGTACTGATGATATTCTGCTGAATCTCGCTGGTTCCTTCATAAATACAGGTTATTTTAACATCCCGCTTGATCTTTTCCACCTGGTATTCCCGGATATATCCGTATCCGCCGAGCGCCTGCATGGCGTCGTCGGCAAGTCTGTTGGCGGCTTCTGTGGCAAAAATTTTGGCAATCGATCCTTCCACTTCCAAGTCAGTTTCACCTGAGTCCAACCGATTGGCGACAGCTTCAAGGTAAGCAGCGGCGGCTTCAAGTCTGACCATATGAGGAACGATGAGTTTGTGGGTATATCCCTGCTTTTCAGAAAGCGGAGAACCGAACTGGATCCGTTCTTTGGCATAAGGGATTACGATCTCCATGGCAGCTTCTCCGGCGCCCAGGGCCATGGCGCCGACCATGAGGCGGGTGAATCCGAAAACTTCATTGGCCTGCTTAAGCCCCATCCCCGGGACTCCACCGATCATATTTTCAAGAGGGACAAAGACATCGGTAAATGTGAGAGGGGATGTATTTGAAGCGCGGATTCCATGCTTTTCTTCTCCTTTTCCCTGGATGAACCCGGGCGTCCCTTTTTCCACGATAAAAAAAGTGGGGCCTTCCGGTGTTTTGGCAAGAAGGGTGATGAAGTCGGCATAGCCGCCGGTGGAAATAAACTGCTTGGCTCCATTGATTCGATATCCGATGATTTGGTTGGAGTCTCCAAGAACCGGTTCCGCCTTGGTTTTCAGGGACGCCAGATTACTTCCGGCTTCCGGTTCGGTCACCGCATAGGCCACCAGACTTTTTCCCTGAGCAATGGCACTCAGCCACTTCTTTTTCTGGGCTTCGGTTCCGCCTGCCCGGAGAGGGTCTGAGCCGAGCTGGATTGCAAAAAATGCCGTGGCAACCCCGAGGCAGATTTTTGACATTTCCCGTGTAACCGCACAGCAATCCAATGCACCGCCTCCCATTCCACCGTATTCAACCGGAATAAAAAGGAGCTGAAGCCCGATATCCGGACCGAGCATCCGGCGGATAGCTTCCTCGGGAAAGACCTCCAGTTTGTCGAACTCAAGAATTTTTTCCTTGGTCAAGAGCCGGTTTTTAAGCTGGCGGACGGTTTCAATAACCATTTGGCGGGTTTCGGAGTCAAGGCCGATCCCCGTGGAAGGAGCGTCGCCTGAAGGAATCAATGTCATATTCACCTGGACGGTTTTCTATGTTTCTTCAACTTCAACCGCTGCGCGCCCCTTGTAATGTCCGCAATTGGGGCAAGCCCGGTGCTGGGGTTTGGCCTCTCCACACTGGGGGCATGTGGTAAGATTTGGAGGGGTTGTTTTTTGATGTGTTCGGCGTTTGTCTCGCCTTGACTTGGATATCTTACGCTTTGGAAGTGCCATAAGTAATCTCCTAATATATTGATATTATTATTTTATTAATCTTTAAATATCTTTATCAAAATGTTTTGCCTCTAGTAATTGAATTCCAGAGGGTTGTCAAGGACTTTCCGAAAAAAATTTATGCTGCCTTGTTTATCAGCGCCGGATGTGCTATTGAGAGCCCGGTTTGAATTATCAGAAAGCGAATATAT
>JBFMEI010000226.1:0-2939 GCA_040753295.1 Thermodesulfobacteriota bacterium
TTTACTGACGGCATTCTTCTCAAGGTCCTGGGTTTCTGCGGCAAATCCGACGACAAATTGATTCTGTTTCCGCCTCCCGATTTCCATCAGAATATCCTGGGTTCTTTCCAACTGGAGAGCCCATGATGCCTCACGTTTCTTGATCTTCTGATCATAAACCGCAGCCGGCCGGTAATCTGAAACCGCTGCGGTTTTAACCACGATCCGGCACGAATCGAGATGCTCGAATACGGCCTCCGCCATTTCCTGTGCCGTATTCACCCTGAGGGTCCGGACATTGGGCAGCTCCGGCAGCCGGCTTGGTCCGGTCACGAGAACCACATCCCCTCCCCGGTGTTCTGCAGCCCGGGCGATTGCAAATCCCATTTTCCCCGAAGACGGATTGCTGATAAATCGCACCGGATCAATGAATTCCCGCGTCGGACCGGCAGTCACCAGAACCCGAACCCCGGTCAAATCCTTCGGCGAGATGCTGCAGATCAGACGGTCCAGGATATCCGACGGCTCGGGAAGGCGTCCGGGTCCGACGGTCTTGCATGCCAGTTCGCCGGACCCGGGTTCCAGAACAAAATAACCGGACTCTTTCAGTATTCCGATATTTCGTCTCACCGCTGCATGGTCAAACATGTTCGAATTCATGGACGGGCAGACGATTACCGGTGATTTGACCGCCAACAGGAATGTACTGAGAGCGTCATCTGCAATCCCGTGCGCCATTTTTCCGATGATGTTGGCGGTTGCCGGAGCGACGACGACCGCATCCGCCTCCTGGGCCCACGAGATATGGTTCATGGCGCTTTCGTTATTATTTTCAAAGAGGCTCGAACAGACCGGATGTCCGGAAAGGGCTTCAAAGGTCATGGGCCCCACAAACCATCGGGCATTTTGGGTCATCATGACGCGAACCGACGCCCCGGCTTTGACGAGAAGCCTGAGCAGTTCAACGCTTTTATATGCGGCGATTCCTCCGCAGACTCCAAGGACGATATGTTTTCCGTCTATCACGGTTTTCATCGATCAGGTCACCCCGGAATCGTATGCCTCTATTTGATCAGTCCTGAATCCGGTTTCATCATGGTCGGCGCCACCCAGATCTCCACATGGGCTTCAAAATCCCCTTCGACAATATTGATGACGCAATACCGGTGTTCTTTCTGAAATAAAAGAATCGTTCTGGGGGATTTGAATTCACTCAGCTTCTGCCAGTTGTCCTTGGCCATGTTGTTTTCAAAAAAAGCGATCAGAGAGTTGAGCTCCACACGGCCGCTTAAGGTCAAGACGCCCGTAGTCAATCCGGCGGTCCGGTAAATGAAACTGAGTTTTTTATCCACTTTCAATTCTTTGGGAACCAGAACATCTCCGAAATCATAGTAGAGAGGCAATTCCTTTCTTGAATCGGATCCGCTTCCTTTAGGCTGAATGCTGGCACATCCTGAAAACAGAAGGCCCAAGATCACCGCCATTCCGATGCCGATTCCCCAGAACTTCCTTCCTTTCCCTTTCGTCATGACCATACCTCCTTCTTGGTTGTTAGTGGATAGATATTCATCTCTATCCTAAATTGAGCGTTTTAAATAATGACAAAAGAATTTATAAAATAAATACAAACGCATGCAACCATAATCCGTCATCCAAAGAATTCCAAACAGGTTCCATCGGTCATGGAATAATGATGTCATTATTTAAAACCCTTTGGGATTGTCGATTTCACCGAACCTGCTGCGTCATCGGGCTCCGGGCATACTACAGTATCGCCCGGAACCCTCTTCCTTGCATCTTCGGCAAACTCAACAATCGCTCAATTTAGGTCTTACTTAAATTGAGGCCTCATCTGAAGAAGCCGGATAACGGGTTTTTATTTTTTTAAGCAAAATAAGACGCTGATGTTCAAATTCAAGAGATATCCATTCCTGGATCCGGCTGCATAATCGGCTTCTGACAACCTTGCTCCTGAGAACCTCCATTTCGGCACATCTCTCCTTCAGGTCCCCGCGACCGGGATTCTGCTCCGCGAGATGCCGGTATATTTTAAGCGCATTTTCATAATGACCCTGCGTCGCATATACTTTTGCCATGGTTTCCGTATAAAAAGAGAGATCGTCAGTCATTTTCAGGCAATTTAATTTTTGACGGAATTTTTTTTAAAATAACCTCTCCTTTTCCCACTAGTCCAAGCTCTTTTCTGGCAATATATTCGATATATTCAGGGTCAAATGTGAGCCGTTCAATTTTACGATACAGGGAAATATTCTGTTTAACAAGTTCTTCGTTCTCATTTATGAGGCGCATTTTGGATGCCTTCAGGGAAACCAAGTGAAGATATCCTTTGTCGGCAAAAAAAATAACGCCGAGAAAATTGACCAATACCACAACCGCTGCGGAAATCATAATTTTTTGTTTAAGGCTCACGGTCTTTCACGCTTCTCCCAACGAGATTCATGAGATGATGTAATTCCGGATTCCTCAATAAATAGGAAGAGACGCCGTAACAGACGATGCCGGAAGCCATGACTCCCAGAAGTGACGGAAGCATCCCCATCTTCCCGATGCCGTCCGGATAAAGAAAAAGCCTGGCCGATATCCACAGAACACCCCCCATGATGATCGAGCAACCGGTCGATTTGATGATGGACGACCCCATTTCCCGCCATTTCATGGATCCCAGTTTCATCTTAAGCGCCAACATCAAAAGAACCAGATTCAGCATCGAAGAGAGGGACGTTGCCAGCGCAAGGCCGCTATGGGCCAAATATCTCATCAGGATGATTCCGAATCCGATATTGGCAATCACCGCAATGAAAGCCATCCGCACCGGTGTCCGCGTATCCTGCAGGGCATAAAAAGTTGAAACCACCACGCGAACCGCTGAAAACGCCCATAATCCGATACTATAATATAAAAGCGCCTCTGCCGTCAATCGGGTCGACAGGGCATCAAAG
>JBFMEI010000226.1:2949-4036 GCA_040753295.1 Thermodesulfobacteriota bacterium
GACGATCAATCCTGCCATGGATGGAAGGGTGATAAAAGTGACCAGTTTCATGGCATGGGCAAACGTCTCCTTCACACCGTCAAGATCCCTGACCGCAGCCTGCCGGGAGAGACTGGGCAGCACCGCGGTTGCAACAGCAATCGCAAATATCCCTAAGGGAAATTGAACCAGCCGGTCCGCATAATACAGATAGGATACGCTTCCTTCAGGAAGAAGGGATGCAAGGAGTGTCCCCACAAGAATATTGATCTGATAAACCGCAGCTCCGAAAATGGTGGGGAGCATGAGCTGTCCGATTTTTTTAAGTCCGGGATGCTTCCAATCCGTGGACTGTTTCGAGTAGATCCCCTTACGATAGACAAACGGCGCCTGAAGCAGGAGTTGAAACGCGCCTCCCACCAACACCCCCACGGCAAGACCGGTAATCGGATTGTCCATGTGAGGTGAGATCAGAAAAATCGAAGCGATCATGGTGATATTTAAAAGAACCGGGGCTGCTGCCGGAGCGGCAAAATGTCCGAGGGTGTTGAGAATCCCCATCATGAGGGCCATGAGCGCGATAAAAAAAATATACGGGAACATGATCCGGGTCAACGTGACGGTCAATGCAAGCTTATCCGGTGAACCGGCAAACCCCGGAGCAATGATCCGGATAAGGGCGGGAGAAAAAATCAGCCCCAGGATGACAATGAAAATAAGCATCAGCGCAAGCATCTTGACTGCTGATCGTGCCAGACGAAAAGCTTCCGCCTTCCCCTGATCGGCAAGATACTCCGTGAAAACCGGAACAAACGATACGCTCAAGGACCCCTCTGCGAGAAGCCGTCTCAGAAGATTCGGAATTCGAAAGGCAACAAAGAAGGCATCCGCACCGGCGCCTGCCCCGAAATACCAGGCAATGACCATGTCCCTTACAAATCCGAAAATGCGGCTTAAGAGAGTGGCGCTTCCCACCACGCCCGCGGCTTTCGTGAACCGGCTCCGCTCCTTCAGGGTTTCTACGGCATGGGGGTTAAGTGTTGACGGGGCATCCGGGCCGGAAGAAGTATTCTTTCGAATTGTATTGACATCCATCTTCATCTTCTCT
>JBFMEI010000227.1:0-4027 GCA_040753295.1 Thermodesulfobacteriota bacterium
GGTGGCTCCGGAAATGGCATCGATTTTCCCGCCGTCCCCTTTCACCTTCAGTTCTTCGGTCAACAGGAGACCTTTGAACTGGCCGGAAAATTTCGGATCAGTCTGAGCCCGGGATCCGATTCCCGGAGTTTCGCTGTGGGTGGTGACGCCGATTCCCACAAGTTTATCATCTGTGAGGTTGACGCCGACCATCATTCCAAGATCCCCTCCGAATCCTTTTCCGGAAGCCTCATATGCCACGGTGTCGGCTTTCCCGTTGAAGATCCCCACAAAGAATGTCTTTTCAGTTTCACCGATCTTCACTTTAAACCGGTCTTTGATGGGATCGTTGGAGACGCCTTCCAGGATTTTTCGAATGGCCGGCCCTTTGACGAATTCCAACTGCTGGACTTCGATCCGTTCTTTGGTCCCGTCACGGAGAGCGGCAAGAAGACCGCCGGAAAAGGAACAGAGGACGGTCAGCACCACGACCATTTTAATCATTTCACGCATGTTCGGTTACCTTTCCCAATGCTTTTGGTCTGATCCTGTCAAGAAGCGGGTTTGCGATATTAAAAAGAAGAACCGCAAAGACGGCTCCGTCTACAAACGAACCGATATTGCGAATCAGCATGGTGACCACTCCGGCGCCCAGCCCGTAGAGGATCATCGGGATCAGGTTGACCGGCGAGGATGAATCGTCCGTGGCCAGGAAAAATGCCGTGATCAGGGTGTATCCGGTAAAGAGATGAAAGAACGCGCCGCCGTATTTTGCCGGAGACGCGAGGTTAAAAATAAGGGCGGTGATAAAGACTCCCAGAAGATACGAGACGGATATCTCCCACCGGATAAATCCGCGCACAATCAAATAAATACCTCCGGCAATCAATCCGATTCCAAAGGTGCTTCCGATCGCACCGGTCTGCCGGCCGAGCAGAAGCTGTCCCAGGCTGAAACCCTCAACCGCGGAGACTCCGAAGTGTTTCAGGGAAGCCAGGGGGTATGCAGCGGAAAATCCGAATTCATAATGGCGAAGCGCTTCATCAAAGTCGAAAATATCTTTCCACGAGAGCATGCAGATGGCAATGGCCACAAGAGCCGGATTGAACGGATTTCCGCCGATGCCGCCGTAGATCTGCTTTCCAACCAGAATGGCCACAAAGATGCCGATGACGACCATCCACCAGGGAGATGTCGCCGGCAGGAGCATGGCAAAGAGCAGCCCGATCAGGGCGGCGTTTCCATCCCCGATGGAGATGGGACGCTTTGTGACCCGGTTCAGCAGGTATTCAAAGATCATGGCGCATGAAACGGAAAGGGAAACCACACCCACGGCCGGCATGCCGTACTGGATTATCCCGAAAATCACTGCCGGGAGCGCCGCCAGAATGGTGTGACAGCTCCGGGTGACGATGCTTCCTCCGTCATGAAAAAACGGGGCATGGGAAACAATGAATTTTTTATCACTCATGACTGGCCTCCGTTCCTTGTCTCCGGTTGAGCTCAAATTTCCCCAACCGGATATACTGAAATACCGGCATTCGTGAAACGCAGACATAACTGCACAGGCCGCATTCGATACAGGAATGCAGGTCGTATAATTCGGCGGCTTCTTCAAACCGTCCGGCTTCGAGATACCGGACCAGCATATTGACCGGAATTCGGGCAGGACATATCCGGACGCATTCACCGCAGTTGATGCAGGGATAATCGGAAACCGGGACAATATCGGTCCGATCCTGGAGAATAATCGTGCCGGTATCTCCCTGAACCGGGTACTCCTCCGAATAAACGGCAGATCCGGTCATGGGGCCTCCGATAATCACCCGGTCCATATGGCCGGTGACCATGCCGAGTTCGGAAAAAATGTGTTGAATCGGAGTGCCGATCCGCGCCGAGACCATCTGTTTCCGGCCGTCTTTTCCGATGACGGTGATGGTTTTGTTGACCGGGATTCCTGAACCTGAAGCCGCAGTGCCGATGGATGCCGCCGCTTCCGCCGTAAAGAAGGTCACTCCCAAATCTTCGGGTCGTTTTCCCACCGGAATGCTGCGGCCTAAGAGATTCTTCATGATGAGCGCGGGGAGGGCTGAAGGATATTCGGATTTGACCTTTTTAAGTTCAGCTCCCACATCTCCATTCGGGGAGATTCCATTTTCCGGAATAAGAAGAATGACGTGCTGAATCTGGGTGATCTTTTTGAGTATTGAGATTCCTTTTTGAATCTCATTTTCCCGGGTCTTTATGATAAACTGATTTGTCGATCCCAAAAGATCCGTGTCAAGGCCCAGAATACAGAGGGTTTGAACCGGTTTTTCGGGATTTTGGAAAACGGAAAAGGAAGGATTTCCCGGAAGCGTTGAAAAATAGTCTGCCGCTCCCTTCAGGCTCGGGGTTTTTGCAGCGGTGTTGAATCCTTCGTCGAATTCTTCCTCTTTGGCCGTATGGACGCCGATGGAGACATATTCTTTTCCAAAGTCACCTTCAAACCTGGATACTCCGGAGACTTTTCCGGTCACCGGGGAGACCAGGCATGAGGCGCTGTCCCGGCTCAGGGAAATCTTGACGCCGGTTTTCAATCCATCTCCTTTGGCCAGCGGAACCGTATCTTTCTTAAGACCGGGATCCGCCGGTTTTTTCAAAAAAAGTGTGACCTGGGGTGGGATGGAAATCACTTTCAGCTCATCCGGGATCCCTGCAGCCGCTTCATAGAAGAGCCGGGGTTTAACCACTCCAACAAATGATCGTTTCATCATGGCTTATCCCTTATCCTTTTTTACTTCAGTATGCCGGCGGCAGCCGGGTGTCTATTCTGGTTACAGAACATGACAGGCAGCGCATTCTTTGGGTCCGGCATCATTTTCCTTATGGCAGTCGATGCACTGTTTATGGAATGCATCGGAACGTTTCGTGGTCTCCTCGGTATCGAGCTCTCCTTCGTCATGACACTCTCTGCAGACCGAGGATTCCTTTTTCGCTTCTTTTTTTTCTTCGGACTGGGTGTGGCAGTCGCCGCACGACCGGACAGCGGCATCGTCACCTTCAGGATGATGGTGGCAGTCGAGACACTTAATGCCGTATCCGCTTTCCGCGGTGTGGGTTTTATGGTCGAACAGGACCTTTCCGCCGGTGCTTTTCAGCATGATTCGAACCGGCTGCTCCGGCGGTTTGGCTGAAAATGCCGTAAAGCTCAATATCCCTATCACCAGGAGGATGATGGTGATTCCATATGCCGCTTGAAGCTCTTTATTTGCCTTCATCTCGGGCTGATTCCTTTCAAAAACCTAAGTGACCCGCTTTGGCAGGCAAGCAGATCCGTCATTATGATGAGGGCTTTGAAAAATACCCTTTTGTAAATATTGAAAAGTTTCATGATAAACAAGCCGAAGCGTCTCGCTAACACAATGTTTTACCCCTTTCAAGCAATTTTTTAGGCTGAATTAAAAATAAAACCATGTAAAGCTCTATTGGTTCGATTCTTGACTCTATTACACCTAAATTGAGGTTACAGTTATCTTGACACCCTGAATTAAGCCATCTATTACTCGGATTCTGAAAAACCTACTTGTGAGCGGAGAAACGATGACATCTCCCAGGAGCCTCCTGAAAGCCTGGAATATCGACCCGAAAAAAGAGCTCGGCCAGCATTTTCTCACAGATCCGGCTTTAAGCGAAAAAATCGTTTCAAAGTCAGGTATTTCTCAGACCGATGTTGTCCTGGAAATCGGTGCCGGTCTCGGATCATTGACCCTTCCTGCTGCCCGGAAGGCCGGATGGATCTTGGCGGTTGAAAAAGACCCCCGTCTCATCGAACTGCTGAGATCCGAATTGAATGCCGCCCGGATTTCAAATGTCAGGATCATTGAAAAAAATATTCTGGACATCGATATGGCTGGGCTCAGCCGGGAAGCGGGCAGGAAGTTGGTGGTCATGGGAAACATACCTTATAATATCTCTTCCCAGATTCTGGTCTTTCTGGTTAAATTTCGGGAATTTATTTCCAGATGCATCCTGATGTTTCAAAAAGAGCCGGCCCAAAGGATCCTCT
>JBFMEI010000228.1:0-4021 GCA_040753295.1 Thermodesulfobacteriota bacterium
GGGTGATGGGATCGACGCCCGAAGTGGGCTCATCCAGAAAGACGATTTTGGGATCATGCAGGAGTGCACAGCCGAGAGCCAGGCGCTGGCGCCACCCCGGAGGGAGTTCCCGGGTCAGACGCCCCCGGACATCCTGAAGCCGGGTCATTTCAAATACCCACTCGATCCTCTCCTTCCAGAGGGCGTCCGGAACATTATAGATGCCGAGGTAGAACCGGATATTTTCAAAAGGGGTCAGATCCGGATAGAGCGAAAACTTCTGGGACATATATCCGATGCTCTGCTTGATCTGTTCGCTCCGGGTGACGATATCGAGGTTCCCCACATGTCCGGTTCCGCTGCTGGGGGAGATGATGCCGCAGAGCATCCGGATGGTGGTCGATTTTCCGGCGCCGTTTGGCCCCAGAAATCCGAAAATTTCTCCGGTATTTACGGAAAAGGAGATCCGGTTGACAGCGGTGAAGGAACCGAACCGCTTTTCCAGGTTTTCAACCCTGACCGCTTCATCAGGCAAGGCGATCCTCCGTAAGCATCCGGTCTGTTTTCCGGATACGGTGAATCATGGCTTCTTCAAGGTCCGGAAAATTGCCGCGGATTTCTTCCGGATCCCCCTGGGCCAGAATCTTGGCGTTATGCATGAGCATCAACTGATCGCACTTTTCCCCTTCATCCAGATAGGCGGTGGAGATGAAAATCGTCATCCCTTCCTGTTTCATCTCCTTGAGGATTTCCCAGAATTCCATCCGGGAAACCGGATCAACGCCGTTGGTGGGTTCGTCTAAAATCAGGACCAGGGGTTCATGGGAAAGGACACATGCCAGCCCCAGCTTCTGTTTCATTCCGCCGGAAAGATCTCCGGCCCTCCGGTCCAGAAACGGAAGCAGGTTTGAAAAACCGAGATACCGGTCCCTTCGCCGGGTTCTCTCTTTTCCCCTGATGCCGAAAATATCCATGAAAAAGTCGAGATTTTCAGAGACCGAAAGATCCTGGTACAAGCCGAATCTCTGGGGCATATACCCGACGAATTCCTTCACGCGCTTTCGATTTTTAACAACATCGAAGCCGTTGACGGTAATCGTTCCTGCGCTCGGGGAAAGAATGGTTGCAATCATCCGGAGCAGCGTTGTTTTTCCGGCGCCGTCAGAACCGACAAGCCCCATGATCTCCCCCTTCCGGACGGAAAAAGAGGTCTCTAAAACAGCGGTAAGCTCTCCGAACGATCTGAAAACCTTTTCAGCGCGGATCATCTCCAGGAGGGGGTCGGGGTTATTGGGTGATGAGCCATGCATCGGCCGGCATTCCGGTTTTCAGTTCGAGATCCGGATTCGGGATGGTGATTTTGACAAGGTAGACCAGCTTGACCCGTTCCTTCTGGGTCTGGATGATTTTGGGGGTGAATTCTCCTTCAGGCGAGATAAAAGAGACGTGTCCGGTATACGATTTTAAAGGAAAGGTGTCGATCCGGATTCTTGCTTTCTGCCCGGGTTTGACCTTCCCGATTTCGGTTTCATCCACATAGATCTTCAATTCCACCTTTGACAGATCCGAAATGGAAAAGACTTCCTGCCCCGGAGTTACGATCTCTCCGACTTCAATGCTCCGGTTCGTGACGATCCCTTCAAAGGGTGAAGTCAGGCGGGTGTAAGAGAGCTGAATTTCTGAAAGATCAAGCGCGGCTTTTGCCGCTTCGACCTGGGCGGCGGCCGCATCGACTTCTTTTTGAGTCAAGTCGATTTTCTTTAAGTTTTCCCGGGCAAGCTTCAAAGCCGCCCTTCCTTCCTCCAGGCGCGCGCGGGCCGATTCAATGGCTTCGCTTCGAAATCCTTCCTTCGCTAGATTAAAGGCTTCCTGAGCCCGCTCAAACTGCCTGAGAGCGGTCTCAAACTTGAGATCCGCGGAATCCTTCTCTCTTTCCGCCACCACTTTCTGCAAAAAGAGCTGATCATAGCGGATCTTGTTTTTCCGGGCGTCTTCCATGGCAAGTCGCGCCGCTTCCATGGAAAGCCGGGCCTGTTCCACTTCCTGGCGTCGGTATCCGGTTTCCGCTTCTAAAACCTGCGCCTCCAGAGCCCTGACCGCTGCCTGGGCCCGATCCACTTCAGACGGAAGAACTTTCCGGTTAAGTTCAAGAAGGGTTTTCAACTGCTGATGGGTTTCCTGTGAACGGATCAGAGTCGCCCGGGTCTGGTTTCGAGATGCCGAAAGCTCTTCAGGATCGAGAACCGCAAGGAGCTGGTCTTTTGTTAACCGTTCTCCTTCGTCCGCCAGGATCTCTTTGACCTTTCCCCGGATCTGAAACGCAATATCCGCCTGGGTCGCTTCAATGGTTCCTGAGTAGTAATTCTCGGCGGATCGTCGTTTGTATTGCCCCCAGTAGACAAGCCCACCGGCCAGAATCAGAAGCACCAGAAATACGATCAGAATCATCCGTTTTTTCAAGCCATCCTCCTTTTTAAAAAGAAATTTTATAGCGCAGATCAGCCTGAATTTCAATAGAAAGGGGTATTTTTGATGCGTTCATCGGAAAAGTCTTAGGGCCCTGAAGTCAGTTTCCGGAAACGCGGCGGAGGCTCATAAGGTTGTCCGAGCGGTTTAAGTGGCGGTACGAATTGTCCATGGCAGCCGGAAGCTCCCGTGTAAAAAACCGGACAAGGATAAGGATCTGAAGGAGTGTGACGCCGATGGCTGTGGGGAGCCAGTATCTTCCGACAATATGGATCAGGGGCGGATACCCCCTGATCGCCAGTTCGATGAGGGTATTGGGGGTATAGGCAACAAGAAAGGCCAGAACAAACATGGATAGAAACGAATATCTTCCGATGATGCTTTCAAAGCTTCCCCGCAGCCGATAGAGCATGGAGGAGAGTTTCCGCCCCAAGCTTTTTTCCCGCTTAAACGAATAGCTTGCGCCTTTTTCCCTGATCGTCACCGTTTCGAGAAAGATCTTCTCCGCTCCCGGATATTGATTTTCCATCTCCTGGTCCAGGAGGGGCTCCACGCCCCATCCTGTCATCGCGTCTGCTTCCAGAATCGCCTCGTTTCCGTCGATCCTTCCGCTCACCCGGTAGATGGAATTGATGTTCCTCCGGTTCGGCTCAAGGGCATCTTTTAATGCCACAAAGAGCTCTTCCCCGCGACGGTATAGCCTGGCATAATGATGTTCCCTCAGACTTCTGGGAGTTTTGGGAAGATCTCCTCCCTGAAGCATCTCGAACGCATGGTCCACGAGGGTGATGACTTCAGTGATGGGTTCCGGGTAGACGCGATCCGGAGTGTCGTTTTTCGTGTGAAGTTTTCCTCCGAAAACATACGGGCTGCTTTTTCCGGGGGCCATGGTGATGAGGGCCGCCGCAGGGATATGGGTTTTGGTTCCGTCCTTTCTGAAAAGCGTTCGCTCTTCAAGAAACGCCACGCTGTCCGTGGTTCCTCCGGCAAGATGGGTATTGTATTTGATCTGGTTCAAATGCGCCCCTTTTTTAAGGAGGTCGTTGAGATGCTTCGACCCGTCATAAGGGAAAAGGGCGCGGATGAAATTGGCCCCCATTTCATTTTCCAGAATATAAAGGCGTCCTTCACCCACGGAATCGACGGCAATTGCGGCCCGGATCGATCTTTTCTCATCAGGAGTCAGCGCATCGACAAACTCCTTTGTTCCGGTGATCCCGAAGCGGTAACAGGCGAGCGGCGAAAAGGGGAGGGCGAGAAGAAAAAAGAAAGGATCTGCCGCGAGGATCGCATAGCTGAAAAGATACATCCCGATGGTCACGCCGAGCTGGGAAATAAGTCCCCGGGTTCCGCATTCTTCGGATCCTGAAAAGAGATAGATATGGGTAAGCGGCGGCGCGTCAGGGGAACATAAATCCCTGAGAAGATACTGTTTCAGGAATTCTTCTCAGGATGTATTGTCGTCCGCGCCGGGGGCGCATCTGGAAAATCCGGCCCAGGTATCATAATGGGCGACGAGGATGATCTTCTCGGAAGAGCGTCCCGGCACGGTCACGATGAAATTTTTATCCGTTGT
>JBFMEI010000229.1:0-4014 GCA_040753295.1 Thermodesulfobacteriota bacterium
GAATTTAACCGGCCTTCCGATGAGTTGATGCAATGGACCTTGCCGGTATTTTTGTTCCATGAATACACAGGCACCGCCAAGAGAGATGTTGTCGGTGAATCCTTCGAGTATGAGCGGTTCCTGGCCGATGTCTTCTCTTGGAATTTTCATTTTTACTTGTGTAGGAAGATTGTGACGATAGGTTCTTCGGATGATCTGCCGTAATCCGTCGGAATCCGTATCTTCTTTTTTCTCATAAAGTTCTTTGATCAATCCTTCCAGATTGGGATACTTTTTACAGACAGCGGACAATTGGATTTTGGTGATTTTAATCAATTCACTCCTATTGATGGTTTCAATTTCACAGTCTGATTTGATTTTTTTATCAAAAGGATAGATCGTTCCAAAAAAATCATTTTCAGTCAGATCTCTCGATTCTCCGGCAGGAGGCTTTTCTTTTTTCGCGCCTTTAAACCGGGTTTCTTTTAAAGCTCCGGAGACGATAAAATACATGGCATTTTCTTCGGCAGACAATTTTTGAACAACAGCACCTGCCTGGAAAACCGCCAAGTTGACCTTGAGTAGAAGAGAGAGAAGTTCCGGATAGCTCATCTGAGTCCAGAACGAGAGAGACGGCTTTTTATCGGATCGAATTTTTCCGATGGCACTGTGAAAAGTGATCACTTCGTTATGGGAGGGTTTGACAATTCGCCACTCCAGTAATTTTGCGACGATGGCGGATAAGGGTTTTGCTTCTTCAATAAAAAGACGTGCAGCGGTGCCATAGATATCTGCAGCGGCGAAGAAAGACTTCTGGCCGGCCAGAAAATCGCCATAAGCCCGGGATAGAATCGGATTTTCGGGGAAAATCTTAAACAGGGTGTCGAATTCATCCTGGGAATCGATGGTCATGGAGCCGTTCATGATTTTCTGCAGGATGCTGCTTTGTCTTGAGGCTTTGATATCCAAGTCTTTCTCCTCAGGTCAGGGGGTCTGATTTTGTGACAGATGTTTTTCCAATTCTTTGATTCGATGATTCAGGATTTCGCTTTTTCGCTGAAACAGACGGACAAGTTCGAACAGAATTTTCATGCTGTTGTCAAATTTTAAAACCAGTTCCCCCATATGGCCCAGCCGGTTTTCCAAGGAACGGATTTGCTTTACGACATCGCCGGACTGAAGATCCGGATCTCCTTTTCTCAACCGGGTGATCAGAGAGTTCAGGTCATTGGCTTCCTCTTCACTCAGGCCTCCTGCCGGAAAAGGGGTTGAAGACTCCATCCCTTCCTGGAGAGGGATGGAGTCTGATCCCGGGAAGAGGGAATCGATTTCGGATTCACCGAAATGTTTTTCAGGGGAAGGGCTTTTTATTTCATCCATGGATCTTTCGATTCCGTTAAGATTTCCATTTTATATGGATGATGGTTAAGGTTCCTTGAATCTGAGATTCTGGCACAACTCATCGATTTTTTCATTGATCTTTTCATCGATGAGATCCAGGGTTTTATCGACCTTGTTGATGTGCGAAGCCGGTTTCAGGCGTTCCGGTTTGGGTGCCTGAGACCGCCTTAATACAAGGAAGCAGAGCAATGTCAGGGTCAAGGTGGATAGTACGAGCACCGCAAGAAGATAAATCTGAAGCCGATTATCCCGGGAAATTGCAGGCTGATTTTCCGGATCGATCCGATATATCGTGCTTCTGTCATCTTCATTTTCAGGGATAATTTTAAACTGATTTTGTGATGAGGGTTCTTCGTCTCCGGGTGCTTTGGATGTTTCATTACCGACGCGGGCTTCGGCGGTTAAGAGCTGCGGACTGATTTCCGCCTCTTCAGTCAACTTCTGTTCCGATGCCGCTGGAAGTTGAATCTTTACTTTGGGTTTATCTCCGGGTTTAAGATTTGCAATTCTATCAATTGAAGGCTTTTGACCCGGCCGGATATCGAGTACGATTCGATAGGGGTTTGGAAGAATAAACGAATTGGCCTCAAATTGGGAATAGGTCAGACGGATTACAGCAATCAGGTCCGATTCGTCTTTAATCAGATCAATGGCTTTGACTTTTGCTTTTGGTTGACCCGGAATAGTTGAGTTTAAATCGGTTTTGGTGTTCAGGAGTTTGATGGAACAGGTTCCGGGGCTCTGTTCCACCGGTTCTTCGCATAGGGCTTGTTTATTGAGCTCAAAAACGATGCGGGTAAATTCTTTATGAACACCGATTCGGACATATGTCAATGTCGCTGCATCAACCGGAGTGATGTTCAGAAAAAAAAGTGAAATTCCGGCGAAAAATGCCGTTCGTCTGATCAAAATGATCCCGCCTGTTGATTATGAAGCCCATAGAATTGCCGTTGGATCCTGTTTTTAACCGAACAGGGTATCGGCAAAGTACTGTGGAAACTCCAATCTTCTATCAATTTCCAGAAGGTTTGTCAAATACTCTTCCTTGCATGTTCAGCAAACTCAACGATCGTTCGACTCAGAGCAAATCAAATCTGTGGGTATTAAAAACATCCAAAGAACGTGACGAAGTGTTTATCAGGATGATACGGAATTTAAGATAAAATTCTTGTAAATGCGAAAATGGGACGTCTCTTTGTAATTGACAAGTCGGACAGGAGCTTCATCAAAGCTGTAAATGGAGGCATCCGGGCAGGACATCAGGATCGGAGAATGGGTTGCGATGATAAACTGCGCATGGCCGGCTCTCCCCATTTGATCCAGGATTTCGAGAAGATCCATCTGGCTTGTGGGGGATAGCGCTGTCTCCGGTTCGTCCATAATATAAATCCCCCTGATCCGATAGCGTGACCTGAAATAGGACATGAAAGATTGTCCATGAGACTGGGTGATGAGGGATTTTCCGCCGAAATAATTGAGCAGTTTTGGATCTGAAGCCGCCCATTCGTCCAGCAACTGAGCAAAATTTCTGAAAACCTCTGAAGCAAAGAAGGACCCCGGAACCCATCCGTTACTCCACTGGATATCGATTGCTTTATAGAGGTCTTTTTCGTACGGATTGTTCTCAAATCTGGTCCGCTCGATATTTTCCCATTTGTAAATACCGCATTGATGGCCGATGGCTTCCAGGAGAGTCGATTTCCCGGTTCCATTCTCCCCCACAAAAAAGGTGACCGGTGAAAGAAAGGGGATCCTTCTTGTTTTATGAAACAAGTTGAGGTTGAACGGATAATAATCCGGTGTCGGAAATTTTTCCTGACAAATGGTGACAGCCTGAACATGCATGGATTGAATCTCTTCAGAGTCCCATTCCAAGAAAACAGAATGAGAGATGTTGACGAATTATTGAATAATCATAATCAGATCGCCGGTCGCAACTTGTGATCCTTTCTCGACTTTGATTTCCTTGACTTTTCCTGCCACAGGAGAGGAGAGCGCATTTTCCATTTTCATGGCTTCCATCGTGGCGACCACCTGGCCTGCATTCACAGGATCACCCGGCTTGACTTTGATTTCAAGAATTAACCCCGGAATAGGCGCTGATATGATGGTTTCTCCGGTGAGGCCTGCATGAAATGAGGGCCTGGCAGGATGGGGAGAGGAGAAGCCCGGCGGGGAAGGAGATGATTCGATTTTTTGAAGAGCATTCCTGGAGAATGCGGATCCGGTCCGCTCTTCTGAATCCGGAAGGCCGCCCATCTGAATTTCAAAGGGGCGGCCGTCGACAAAAACATGGGCGGTTTTCCCCCGAATTTCAACAATTTCAACTGAAAATTGCTGCTCACCGATAGTTAGATCATAACGCATTGTTGACTCCTCTATTTCTTATTGAGGTGAAAAATGGAGATCCGGTCATTCATCATGCGAAGTCGTCCGGACCGGGCCCAGGAACTTGAAATGCCGGGATCCAGATTCAGGAATGCCGCCGGGCGGCGCCCTGTTGTTTCAAGGTGCAGCGCCAAAGCCACTGCCGCGGCCATTTCAGGAGAAACCGGAGTGCAGACGGCTGACACCGGAATCGGGGAAGATTTTTCAACCTCTTTGTGCGAATCCGTCTTTTGGATCCACTGGAAT
>JBFMEI010000230.1:0-3976 GCA_040753295.1 Thermodesulfobacteriota bacterium
GCTCCCGGTCATAGTCGAGCCCCTGAGTCATTACAGCGATTGCTTCCCGGTATTTTCCCTGATCTTTCAAACCAGTTCCCATCAATGAGAAAATGGATGCCATGTCTTCGGGTTGAGGCCCGAGTCGAACGGATTTCTTGAGATAGTCGAGGGCGACTTCCGTATTTCCCATGGAAAGATGGGCCGATGCGAGATAGAAGGGGATGAAATATTTATCCGGAAGCAGCTGTTCCATTCTGCAGAGTTCGCGTATCGCCTGTTTCCCGCCGGTATTTTGCAGGATGAGTTTGGCACAGAACATGGCCACCCCCGTCCCCACCGCCCGCTCCCGAAAGTGAGCACCGGGAATAATCGTGTAGCAGCATGGGATCTGCAAGGACGGATGTGTTGTATTGATGATGAGGACTTCCATATTTTTCCGGACCAGGGAGTCGACACATCGGCTGATTTCGACTCGAAAGTTGGAATCCGAGATATCAGGGAGATCAGTGATTGCTGAAACTCCTGCCGGATGAGTGATGTAGCCGGCATCTTCGATTCGGTTAAGCTTGGGAAGTCCGCTGGCGACATAATTGGCTGACGTGTTGAAATCTCCAGCCAACTGGGCAACCTCGGTCAACGCCCGATTCAAAGATTTTTGAGGACTGGTGGTGGTCCCCGCTGTCCAGACGATCTCGCTTTTACCCGGGAATGTGGATGGATCGTATGCAAGGACTCCGACTGTAGGAATTCCGATTCCGAGGGAAAAGTCAGAAACAAAAAGTCGAATCCCGGCCTGACGGTATTTATCGATCAGTCCGATCACATTAGGGTCAACGACCGATTCGAGAGATATCCCGGGAACGGTGAGGGAATGGCGGCAGACCCGTGCTGAAACATGCCGCTCCACGACTTCGCAAATTCCCTGGCATACGGCTTCTTCCAGGCAGTTTCCGGACGATGGACCATTGAATTCATTGATGGCATAAAACCAGTCGAATGGAATCAGACAGTCAGCTCCGGTCGTCAGATTCAGGCCTTCGGTCCAATTAAGCGGAAGATCTTCAAAGAGTTTTAAGCTGACAACACGGTCATCCGGATCATCGTGAACGCTCTGGGCGATCCTCTCAAAAGGGAGGGCATTTTTCGAGAGATTCCGGTAGGTATCAACGGTGAAATTTTTTGGATTTTTTTTAAAACTGAAGAAACTGAAGCGTTCGGCTAGTTCCATGAGTGCGCTTGCTTCAGCCTGAAAAGGGGTTGCTCCTTTTCCCATCTGTTTTTTTGTGCCGATGACCGATATGGCATCATGGCCGCAGATGCTGAAATAGACCGGAATATCAAGCCTTCCATTGTCGATACGGATCGTATTTTCGAGAATATGAAGGTTGAGCGCATGGATCCGGTTCTTAACCCACACGATCGTTTCCCGGGGATCGAGAAGTTTATCCAGGTCATGGGTATATCCTTTGAAAGCGTCCTGCAGTGAAATCGTTCTAGGGGACATTATCAGCTCCTGATAGAAAAAAAGTTGTGAAATCTAAATTATTAATTGCAATTTTATATGAACCTAAATTGAGCGTTTTAAATAATGACAAGGAAGTTCAAAACAATAAATTCATATGGATATCCTAAAAAAGAGTATTTCCAGACATACCCGACAGGTATTACAATTTTTACTTAAAGAATGTCATGATTTAAAACCCTTTGGGATTGCCGATTTTGCCGAACCTGCGGCGTCATCGGGCACTGGGCATACGAAAGTTTTGCCCGGCTCCCTCTTCCTTGCATCTTCAGAAACCTCAACAGTCGCTTAACTTAGGATGAAGATGGTATGAAATTCAAGTTTTTTTTAATTGACATAAAGATGATTTTTAAGTAAACTTATGAGATTATAATGGGGATGTAGCTCAGCTGGGAGAGCGCGGCGTTCGCAATGCCGAGGCCAGGGGTTCGATCCCCCTCATCTCCATGCCTCTCTTCCCGAAGCAATTGAGCTGACGGGAAATTTTCACTTATCTCTTGGCGAACAGATGAAACGAATTGCTGAAACCGAACGGGTGACAAACGAAACTCGGATTCAAATCCGCCTGAATCTGGATGGAAGCGGCTCCCATGAGATATCCACATCCATCCCGTTTTTTGATCACATGCTGACCCTTTTTTCCGTGCATGGACTCTTTGATTTGAGCATCACTGCCCTCGGAGATACAGGTGTCGATTTTCATCATGTGGTGGAAGATGTGGGATTGGTGCTTGGAGATGCCATTTTCCGGGCTGTCGGGGATCGAAAAGGGATTTCAAGATTCGGTCATGCCGTGACACCCATGGATGACGCATTAACCTCTGTAACCGTCGATCTATCCAATCGCCCGTTTATGGTTTTCAACGTTTACCACCAGCCCTCCTGGCATGCTCCGTTCGATGTTCTTCTTACAAAGGAATTCCTGCGAAGTATGGCCACCCGCGGAGGGATGAACCTGCATGTCAACGTTCATTATGGAGAAAACGAACACCACGTCATCGAATCCATTTTTAAAAGTACCGGAAGGGCACTGGGGATGGCTGTTTTTCGAGACAGCCGGTTTAAAGGGGTTCGTTCAACCAAGGGTGCGCTGTAACCAGTTTCAAGATGATCATCATTCCCGCCGTAGACATTTATCAAGGAAAATGCGTCAGGCTCAAACAAGGGGCAAAAAATACCCGGACCGTCTTTTCAGACGACCCTGTCGCCATGGCGCTGAAATGGGAAGGCGAAGGGGCTGAGATCATTCATGTGGTGGATCTGGACGGTGCTTTTGAAAAAGAACCGAAAAATATTTCCATTATTTTATCCATGCAACACCGGCTCCGCATTCCGATTCAGGTCGGCGGCGGAATCAGAACCGAATCCGCAATCCGGATCTACCTGGAAGCAGGGATTTCACGGGTCATTATTGGAACGGAAGCCATTAACAATCCTGAATTGGTGATATCCGCAAGCTCGAATTATCCGAACCGCATCCTTGTAGGGATTGATGCCCGAAACGGATGGGCTGCTGTGGATGGATGGACCAGAATCGAACCGGTTCGGGCGGTTGATGTCGCCAATCGTTTTAAAACCTGCCCATTGGCAGGATTTGTCTTTACTGATATTTCACGGGATGGAATGGGAAGCGGGGTGAATATCGATGCGACCCGGGAGTTCGCCTCATCCGTTTCAGTACCGGTTATTGCATCCGGGGGAGTCGCTTCCATTGACGACATCAAAATGCTTCTTCCCCTGGAAAGAGCGGGGGTGACGGGCGTCATCACCGGGAAGGCGATTTATACCGGAAATCTGGATCTTAAGGAAGCCATTCTGCTGGCCGGAAACACCCCTTCATCGGATGGATGATCGCATTTCTCTTGACATTCAAATAATTTTAATTATATTTATAAAGTTTATAATTTTGATCTCTAAAGGAAGATATGATCCCAATGAACGGCAAGTTCAATTTTGGAATCTGTCGGTATTGATCCTTCCATCTTGATAACTTTTCCAATGAATACCCGGGAGGGTGATCTTCTTGGCCGGATTTATCCCCGAAGATAAACTCTCAGAAGTTAAAAACGCCTCAAATCTTGTGGACATTGTCTCGGAAGTGGTTCTTCTCAAGAGAGCCGGCAAAGACTTTTGGGGGTTGTGTCCATTTCATTCCGAAAAAACAGCTTCTTTTAAAGTCGATCCGGAAAGACAGGCATTTTTTTGTTTCGGATGCCGGACCGGCGGGAATGTATTCACTTTTCTAATGAAACAGGAAGGAGTCTCTTTCCCTGAGGCGGTCCGCATTCTTGCAAGACGATTGGCAATTGAAATTCCGGAAAATAAATCGTCAATGACTCCGGGGGACTCCCTCAATCAACGGGAAAAAGTCCTGGGAGCGAATCAAGCGGGAATGCGGTTTTTCAGGCAGACACTCATGCACCCGTCTGTCGGAAAGACCGCCCGGGAATACCTCAACAAACGGCGTCTTGG
>JBFMEI010000231.1:0-3960 GCA_040753295.1 Thermodesulfobacteriota bacterium
CAAACCAGAATAATCCCATGGGGCATATTGATAAACTGGTTGTAGCGGATAAGATCGGTCTGGGAAAATCCGAGTTTTTCCAGATCCTGAAAAACAATTTCAGGATCCATAATCCGCATTACGACCTTTTCGCCAAAGGCAACCGGAACGGTCGAGACCCGGATTTCCACTTCAACGCCCCCTTTTTCGGTTTTGATCCGGCCATCCTGGGG
The DNA here is from genome assembly GCA_040753295.1 of Thermodesulfobacteriota bacterium. Taxonomy (GTDB): domain Bacteria; phylum Desulfobacterota; class Desulfobacteria; order Desulfobacterales; family UBA2156; genus RBG-13-49-15. The sequence goes on from JBFMEI010000231.1 coordinate 213, forward strand.
TCTTCGCTTCTCCGACATATCGAGCCTGGATAAGGTCTTGATCCGGCTGATGACTGCCGAATGAACGGTTTTGGGAAGCTCATACACCGTATGAAGGATACCGTCGATCCGCATCCTGACCCGACTGGTGTTTCGCTTGGGTTCGATATGAATATCACTGGCTCTTTGATCAAACGCATAAGAAAAGAGATAGTTGACGGCATTGACAATATGCTGATCTGTGGACGGAACCTCATCTGAACTTTTCAACCGGACATACTGTTCCAGATTCCCCAGATCCACCTGGGGACCTGCAAATAGATGTTCAGCTTCCGAGATGGAGCGTTTAAATCCGAAAAACTCATCAATAAGCTTCATGATATCGGATTTGGGGCTCACAACCGTCCTGGTCTTCAACAGGGTCGCCCGGGAGATGTCATCAAGTGCCTCTGCGTTAAACGGATTCGGGGTCGCCACCGTCAGGATACCGTCTTTCATGGATATGGGAAGCACCAGATGGCGAAGGGCAAAGGTCTTTGGAATGGTGGCCGTGACAATATTAAGATCGAGTTTCAACGGATCGATTTTTCGAAACACAAATCCCCAGGCTTTTGCAAGAGCCTCGTAAATAGCTCCTTCTTCAAGCTTTTGAGATGGAGCATCCGCCCGTTCAAGATTAAGCGAAGCAATAACATCCACCATTCCAAGAAAGTCAGATCCCTTTCCTCCGGAGACCTGGCCTGTTGTCTTTGGATCGGTCTTTCTCTCCAGTTTTTTTCTTAACGACTCTCCTTTGGAAAGGATCCCCTCTGCCTGAGCTTTGGAGATCAGGCCGGCCTCATACAGGATGGTGCATATGGATTTGGCGGATAAAGGGCTTTTACTGTCGTTTGGCAGAAGCATGGTTTAAATTTTAACCGACACCTTCCCCAAAGTCAACCTGCAGATACCATTATTCGCTTCCCTTTATCCCGGCAGCATCTGGAAAAAAATGAGAATCTTGAACTGAAATTGAAATAGAACGGCATTGAAACCGTTGATCCGGACGATTTCAATGCCGTCTCCTGTTATGGATTTGTAACTCTATTTGATGATTTCCCGCCACCAGAGGTAGTAGAAATTTCGAGGTGGTAAAACCGGATCGATGATCGGAATTCCGGCCTCTTGCGAGGTACTGATCTCATCCGGATTCGTGCTTCCGACCGAGACGATTATTTTAGTAATCTTTTCAGTGATGATAAGGACCGGTTTGGAGGGAATACCGCCGCCGACTTCTAACGCCCTTGTAAAATCACCTCCTTCTCCCCAGTTCGTTATCGGGCATCCGTTCTTATAATTTACCGCATACAATTTCGCGATTCCGCCGGGAAGACATGGATCATCATTGGGTGTAAAGGTAGTAAAATAAAATACACTCGCATAGATGGTTGACTCGGCCAGGGCCTTTTCTCCGGTTGCAAGATTCAGATACCATCCCTTGTCGCTCCCTCCATCCAGATCCGGAAGAGTGCCAGTGCTGCAGATTAGAGAGGTCACGTTGATCAGATCCGATGGAGTCAATGCGACGGTTCCATGGCTGTCTTTGACGGCATATACACTGTCTGAGGTGGTCTGGTTACATGGATCTTCACGATTTCCGGTCACCATGAAGATAAGATCATATCCTTTCTCCAGAGTAATTGCCGGAGGATAAAAGAATTTCTTTGCGGTTGTGCCGGTGTTAAACAGGATCTGGCCTGTCCAGGGGGTTGCAATATTCGTATTGGCATCCGGAAAGAGCAGGCTGTTGAAATAACCGAACCGCCACATCCTTCCCCCCATATCCCCGACATAAGCTTTATCCAGAAGATAGGACGTACTTGAGATGCTGGGTTTAGTGGGACCCTCCACTACCTGAACCGTACTCGGAATGCTGTATTGCATCATAGCGTCTTCGGCAATCGTATATTGCCATACCGCACCCCCTGTTATTACGCTTCTGGCAAAGACACCTCTTCCCTTGATATTGGTGGCACTGAATCCCCCGCCGATAAAAAATACATGCGTTCCGATGGTATCCGTATCCGATGTTCTGACGACTCCAAACTGAGGTTCGGACCAGGTTTCTCCCAGTTCAGAAATGGTGTGATTCGGCGCAGCTCCACTGGGAAGACCTAAAGTTGTTGCATCATTACTTTGGGCGATTCTCCATTTGAAAACAGGCGACAGGGGATTTGTGATATCCAATGCAAAATAGCTGGTTCCTCCTTTTCGCTCTCCGCAGATGATGATCACCTGATCCCCATCTGCTGACTCTATCACACCGTCCTTATCCACATCATAGATCCACGCCTTGGGACTGGAATCGACATAATACTGATGTCCTGTCCCTTCCACCATGAGCCTCAACCGGTGGAGCTGATCCGGAGGAATGAATGCCCAGGCTTCAGTTCCATCCGTATCCTTAACTGCATGAAGCATCCCGTCGTTGGATGCAAAAAAGATATAGGTTTTACTCATGTCGTTCGCATCATACTGGATGATAAGCGGCTCGCTGTGAAGAATATCCCCGGTCATCACTTCCCTGTTTTCAGTAATGTCTGAATCTCCATCTTCATCCTCGGCATCGGCCCCTCTGACATAGTTGATGATGGTGGGGACCCCGCTCGTGGGGTTTCCCAGGATTGCTGATGTCAAAAGCGGATTGCCGGTGCTGAAGCTGTTTGAAGAAGCGGTTAAGTCTGTTGTGGATCCCAAAAAGGTATAGATTTTTCGCACACTGTTATCCACGAAGTTACAGGAGCCTTCATTCGATCCACCGCATCGGTTGATGCTTTCAGTTGAGTCATATTCGGAATTTGCCCAATTTTTTGTGGCCCAGTAGGGAACAGCACCCTCTAAAAGCGCGCCGTTCGGTGCGGTCGCCGCATTCCCATCCGCGCCCTTTACCTGAACGCTGTTTGTAGGAATGTCGTATGCGAGCTGGAATTTCACTAAGTTTCCTTCCCAGAAGTTCCCCGGAAGGGGTTTAAAGAGCGCCAGATAGACCCAGTCACCGCTTACGGTCCGGGTAACCGGGACGACCGGGGCGGTAAACGTGGTAGTTCTGGAGATGATGTCGTTTACGGCTGCAATAATGGCAGTCGCAAGGCCTGCCGGAGAATCGGCCTGAAAATGCCATTTCCCGTAGTTTGCATCCGTTGTGGTATAAAGATTGAACTTCCCGTTCCCATTGTTGCTCGTATTTTTTAAAAAAGCCGTACTCTCCCAGGCTGACATAAATCCCACGGTATAAGTAATAACGTTTTGTGTTCCAGCCACATAACCCACCATGTCATGAGTATAGAGATAATGAGCCACGTCATCAAGGTAGCTTGACCCGTTGATGTTGGTCGGGATGATGAATTTGGTTGAGTCGACCTTAAGTTCTCCTTCATCGAGATCAGCCAGAGCTCCGTCATTATCATAATCGGCAAGGGTCGTGGGAAGATCCTGGCTCGAACCGGTCCGGTCTTCTGATGGCATGCCTGGAGAGACGACAATCACGAATTGGTCCTGACAATACTCTTCAGGAAGAACCCCCGAGGATGGGGAATTGTAATACCCTCCGGCAAAGGCGAGTCCTTCTGCCAGCGGAGAGTGGTCCACTGTTCCCATGTTGTTTATCGTGTTGATGAAATTGGGATCGAGGACATTATTTTTCGGATCCGCGGCAACCGTGTCCACCACTTCTCCAAGAGGCTGGACATTCGATGCCCTCTCGGCGCTTGAGGTGAAATTGTGAACCCCG
>JBFMEI010000232.1:0-3960 GCA_040753295.1 Thermodesulfobacteriota bacterium
ATTTGCTCGAAATGCCATCCGTTTTTCACCGGAAAGCAGAAACTCATCGACTCCGCCGGCCGGATCGAGCGCTTTCGAAAAAAATATGCCAAATATCAGGAACAGAAGAGCTAACCGGCGTTCATCCGATTTGATCTTATCCATTCTTATCCGGAATCGATACCGTTCAATCAAAATCCATGTTTGAAAAATTAATAGGGGTTGAGGAACGCTTTTCAACCATTGAGAAGGAGATGAGCGATCCTGATGTGGTTCGGGATCGCGACAAATACCAGAGCTATGTCCGGGAGCATGCCGAACTGAGCAAGCTGGTTTCCGTTTACAGGGCCTACCAGAAAACAGCAAGGGATCTGGAAGAAAGCTCAGAGCTTTTCAAGGAAGATGATCCGGAGATCAAGGAGCTTGCCCGGGACGATATCGAAAGGCTCACCCGTAAAAAAGAAGATCTCGAAACCGAGCTGAAACGCCTCCTGACCCCCAAGGATGAAAATGACGAGAAGAACGTGATCATGGAAATCCGCGCCGGAACCGGGGGAGATGAGGCAGGCCTTTTTGCTGCAAACCTCTTCCGGATGTACCTCCGGTATGCTGAAAAGAACAACTGGAAAGTGGAGATTCTGAGTCACCATCCGACCGGTGTGGGAGGATTCAAGGAAGTTATTGCGCTCATCCAGGGAAAAGGGGCATACAGCCGGTTTAAGTATGAAAGCGGGACCCATCGGGTTCAGCGGGTCCCTGAAACCGAAGCCCAGGGGCGCATTCATACCTCCGCAGCCACTGTTGCTGTTTTACCCGAAGCTGAAGAAGTTGAAGTCAATATCGATACCGGAGATATCCGGGTGGATGTCTGCCGGTCCACCGGTCCGGGAGGTCAGTCCGTCAACACCACCGATTCGGCGGTCAGGATCACCCATCTTCCTACCGGGATGGTGGTTACCTGCCAGGACGAAAAATCCCAGCTTAAAAACAAAGTCAAGGCCATGAAGGTGCTTCGGGCAAGACTTCTTGATAAGATGACGCGAGAACAAAACGAAAAAATTTCAGAAGAACGGAAAAGCCAGATCGGAAGCGGAGACCGGAGCGAACGGATCCGGACCTATAATTATCCCCAGGGAAGAGTGACGGATCACCGGATCGGCCTCACCCTGTATCGACTTGAAAGCATCCTTCAGGGAGATATCGACGGTCTGATCGATGCATTGATGACGTTCTATCAAGCCCAGGCATTGCAGAATGAAGGATCGTATAAAGGAATTCCCAGATCGACAAAATCCCAGCCCGGTGCTTGAATGGACGGTTCTTAAACTTCTCAACTGGTCGGTATCGTATTTCAAAGACCGCGGGATCGAAGCTCCAAGGGCTTCGGCCGAAATCCTTCTTTCCCATGTTCTGAATCTCAAACGGATCGAACTGTACGTCCGATATGACCAGCCGGTGGTTTCTGAGGAGCTGAAACGGTTCAAAGTCCTGGTCAGGAGACGGATTCAGGGAGAGCCTGTTTCCTATATCACCGGGGTTAAAGGATTCTGGTCATCGGATTTCAAAGTAACCCGGGATGTCCTGATTCCAAGGCCGGAGACGGAACATCTGGTGGAAGCGGCGCTGAAAATCGCTTCAACTCTTATTTCTCAACACCATCAAAATCCTTTAAGAATTTTAGAGCTGGGGACCGGAAGCGGCGCGATTGTCGTCTCCCTGGCACAGAAAATTGAGAATGGACTTTTTTTTGCCTCAGATAGATCTGTCGATGCGATAAAGGTTGCCCAGGCCAATGCCCAAAGCCATGGGCTCGAAAAACAGATCTCCTTTTTTTCAGGGAATTGGTTTTTGCCCTTAAAAAATAAAGGGATCAGATTCGATCTGATTATCTCCAATCCTCCCTATATTCCGTCTTCGGAAATCGATTCTCTTCAGCCGGAAATCTGCCGGTTCGAACCCAGGCCGGCTTTGGACGGAGGGCCTGACGGCCTTGACTCCCTTCGACACCTGATTGATCATGGTCATGAGTATCTGTCCGAACCGGGGAAGCTCCTCCTGGAGATCGGGCATGATCAGAAAGAGGCTGTTGAAAGGATTGCAGCGGATTCCAGCCGGTATGGGAATATCAATTTTTTCAAGGATCTGAGCGGAATCAACCGGGTGGCCTGCATGGGAAAAGCGAACCGGATATAATGTGAAAAAATGCTTGCACAAGATAAATATTTTTGGTAAACAATTTTGTTTTAAAAACCACACGCCTCCGGACCGGTTTCCGGGTGCTTTCTGCTTTGGAAAGCCGGAGAACGGGATGATGGAAGCGAAGGAAAAAACCAAAGGAAAGGAATAAAAAATGGCTTATGTTACCATGAAAGAGCTTCTCGAAGCGGGTGTCCATTTCGGACATCAGACCAAACGCTGGAATCCGAAAATGAAACCGTATATTTTCGGATCCAGAAACGGAATCTACATCATCGATCTTCAAAAAACCGTCCATATGTTCAAGTCCGCCTACGATTTTGTGGTGGATACGGTTTCAGAAGGGAAATCCGTTCTATTTGTCGGGACCAAGAAACAGGCGCGGGACTCCATCTATGAGGAATCAAACCGCTGCGAAATGTTTTATGTCCATAACCGATGGCTGGGAGGGATGTTGACGAATTTCCAGACCATTAAACAGAGTATCGAACGATTGAACTATCTCAACACCATCAATAATGACGGCTCCATCAACCTGTTTCCCAAAAAGGAACGGTTGAGCCTTGAAAAGGAACGGACCAAGCTCGACAGCAACCTGGGCGGGATCCGGAGTATGACCCAGCTTCCGGGAGCAATATTTGTGGTGGATACGAAGAACGAAGCCATTGCCGTCCGGGAAGGAAGACGACTCAATATTCCCATCGTGGCGGTTGTCGATACCAATTGTGACCCGGATGAAGTCGATTACATCGTTCCCGGAAATGATGATGCAATCCGGGCCATCCGCCTGATGACCTCCAGAATTGCGGATGCCTGTGTGGAAGGACGTATGCGCTATGAGGAAAAACGGCAGGCCGAAGCGGATAAGGGATCTGCCGTGGAATCCGAAGTCCCGGTCTCCAGCGCCGAACTGAAACCCGGTGAAAGAAAAGTCATTTCCGACGGCTCTCAGGGTCCCATCATTGAAATCATCAAGCGGACTACTGCCAAACAGCCGGCGGAACTTTACGATGAAGAGAGCGAATATGAAGAAGAGACAGGAGATTGATCATGCCAGAAATCAGTGCAACCATGGTTAAACAGCTCAGAGAGGCAACCGGCGCGGGGGTGATGGATTGTAAAGAAGCACTCACCCAGTGCAGCGGTGATTTCAACAAGTCTGTCGATTATTTAAGAAAAAAAGGACTGGCAACCGCCCAGAAACGTTCGGGACGGGCGGCATCGTCCGGTCTGATCCATTCTTATATCCATATGGGAGGGAAAATCGGAGTTCTGGTGGAAGTCAACTGCGAGACGGACTTTGTTGCCAGAAACAGCGATTTTCAGGAATTTGCGAAAAACATCGCCATGCATATCGCCGCTTCGAATCCGGTGAGCGTCTCCCCGGATCAGGTTCCCAGGGAACTGGTTGAAAAAGAGAAGGAGATCTACCGGGCCCAGGCTGCTGAACTCGGTAAACCCCCGGCGGTTGCTGAAAAAATCGCAGAAGGAAAACTCAATAAATTTTTCAAAGACAGTTGTCTTTTGACCCAGCCCTATGTTCGGGACCCGAATCTTTCCGTTACCGATGTATTGAATGATTTGATCGGGAAAATCGGGGAAAAGATCGAGATCAAACGGTTCGTTCGATACCAACTGGGGGAATGACTCACCGATGGCAATGCCGAGATATAAACGGGTCGTTCTCAAACTGAGCGGTGAAGCGCTGATGGGCGATCTGGGTTTCGGGATCAGCCCGGAAATCCTCGGGTATGTGGCTGAAGAAGTGAGGTCCATATTTGATCT
>JBFMEI010000233.1:0-3950 GCA_040753295.1 Thermodesulfobacteriota bacterium
CCAAGAGACGGCAAAGATCATGGAGAGACCATCGAAAAATTTTTACCCGGAGATTCCAATCCGACCCCAGGTTCATTGGCGATAATGAAAACAGGTCAAACATGCCGGATCTTATGGAACGGGGAAGAAACCGGATCGTGGGAAGAAAAGATTATTTCAAATGGCCATCTCTGGCTTGAGTTCATGGCACATGGAGATGGAAAGATAAAAGCTGCTTTCGAGGATATTCGTATCTATCGATTAGAATAGGGAGGCTTTTGCTGGAGCAATGAAAATTGGCGCTTTTCGGGTCATGTCCATAACCACATCCGGAGTTCTTCTGGCCGCTGTTGGATTTGCATTATTGGTATCGCCTTACATCGGCTCTGCGTATTTGCGGATCATAAACAGGCTCGGCACAGAGCTTCCACTTCTTACAAAGGATTTTTCACTACCCCTTTTGGGAAATGCAAATAATCTTTTTTCGACTTTTCCGGAAAGGCCTGTCTGGTCCTGGTGTTTGTGGCTTGTCCTTTTCTGCTGGCCGATAGCTTTATTGGTCTGGTCAATCCGCACCGCTGACTTTGAAAAAACAGCTGTTCGATGGTGTATTTGCGTGATTGCCTATATGTCTCTAACAGGCACCATGGCCTTAATTGGAATAATCGGCCTGCTTCTGCCGTTTACAGAGATGTGATATTTAAAATGAGCGTTTAAAAACGGAAAAGTCATTTTGATCTCTGGACATAAACGCCTGGAAAAGCTTCGGTTCCGGTGCGGTTCAGATGCGGATCACAAAGCTGCAGATAAACCCTGGATGGACCGTCATCTGGAAATCGCATCAGAATGGACTCGAAGCACTTTCCGGCGTTGTTTCGATCTCCATCCTGAAACATCTCCAGCCCTCTTTCAAAGTCATCGACCAGGGTTAAGACCGTTTGCTCCGCATCTTCTTTCAGAGAAATCAGTTCGCTGACAATCAGTGGCGTGGCCGTGCCTTTGAGGAGGACTTTCCCCAGGTTCCGGAATAAAAAGCGTTCTGGGGAGAAGCGTCCGGCGTCGTTTTTTGTGCTTTCGGAGACGATAATCCGGGTCCCGAACTCCTTGTTTAACGGTTCAAGTCGGGAGGCTGTATTAACCTCGGACCCGAGCACCGTATAGTCGAAGATATCCTTTGATCCCATGTTCCCCACAACCATTTCTCCGGTGTTGATTCCGATGCGGATGGCGATGGCCGACTTCCCCTCATCTTTCCAACGGGCGGTCAGCGATTTCAGATTTTTCATCATCATCAGGGCGGTGTCGCAGGCAAGTGAGGCGTGATTTTCCTGGTGAAGGGGCGCGTTCCAGAACGCCATCACCGCATCTCCGATGAATTTGTCCAACGTCCCCTTGTTGTCCTTGATGCATCTGACCATGGCGGTCAGATATTCGTTCAGGACGGCTCCGGTTTCTTCGGGCGTCATTCTTTCCGACAGCGAGGTGAACCCCTCAATATCGGAGAACAGGACTGTCATGAGCCGATTTTCTCCGCCGAGTTTGAGTTTTTCCGGCGAGCTGAGGATATCCTCCAGTACTTCGGACGATATGTAATGACCGAAAGCGGTCTTAAGAAATATCCGGTTCCGGTATTCCTTAACATATTTCAATAACAGTATCCCGAAGTATGTCGCTGTCATTGCGGTGAGCGGTTTGATGATGGGAAGGAGATATCCTTCCCTAAAAATACTCCATTCGACTGCTGATACGGATAATATCAATGCCGTTGAAAAGAGGGCACCTAAATATGGACCGGTGAAATAGGAAAGTATTCCGACTGCTCCCGAAAGCAGGAGAATGTAAAATATCTCGGTCAAGCTTCCGATTCTATACATAAAACGGTTTGAAAGGATATTATCAATAATATTGGCGTGAATTTCGATTCCCGGCGTGACCGGACTGAAAGGGGTTGCTCTTTGATCTGAAAGACCGGCTGCAGATGCGGTGACAAGAACGATCTTATTTCTAAAAAAGCCTTTTTCCAAAAGAGGGGCATTTCCAGCTTCTATCAGGTCTTTTGATGCGAGAACATAGTCATAAGGGACAAAATCATAATGAGATCTGTACCCATCTCTGTCTTCCCTGTCCGCCTCAACTGTTCCGCCCTGATAACGAATAAAAGTGCTTCCATCGGAGAACAGAGGAATAACGGAATTCCCGATCTCGATCCTGTCGTTAAAAACTCTTATTGATTTCATGAAATAGGCTGAAGCCACCAATAAAGGGAACGCCGGATAAGCACGCCCCCGGTCCCGGAAAAAAAGAATGGGAAAGAATTTTCTGCAAACTCCGTCTTTGTCGGGAGTGTAATTGATATGTCCAACGCCTCTTGCAGCGGCTGAAAGTGAGTCAAAGGGAATGGTGGCGTTATGAAAGACTTGAAAGGGCAAGCCTTCTCCGGTCAGAATGGAAGACCGGGATATCGCTTTTTTGATTTTTTCTGCATTTCCTTCATCCTGCACGAGTTCAGGAAACCGTTCCAAATCGTTTTTGTTTAAAGTAAACACTGATGGGAGTATGACATTTCCGGCTTTGTTGACGGCTGATACAAACAAGCCGTCACTGAATTCAGCTTTTAGGGATTCAATCCTCTTGATCAGCTCTGATCGGACCTCCGGGATATCGGCGCTGAGCGCAAAAGAACGAAGATCGTCAATGATTCCTGCGTCAATCTCGCGCCGTAATGAACGCTCGGGGAAAAGGATGTCAAAGCCGACAACTGATGCGCCATCGGACTTGAGATATTCGATGATCTCTCCATGAACCGACCTGGGCCAGGGCCAACGGCCATAAACAGGTTCAAGTCTCTTGATGGAATCTTCGGTGATGTCGAGAATGATGATCTTTTTGGTCTGTTCAGTCGGAGCATTATGGTAGCGGTGCCGGGCGTCGATAATCTTATTTTCAAAGACAGAGAGATTACCTCCCGGGTCGATAAGGACCCCAACGGAGATCGCCAAAGCTGCTCCGATCGGAAATAGAATTTGGCTTAATCCCAGTAACTTTCGGATTTTTTCTTTCCTCCTTCGATATGACATCTGAAGCAGAAATCGTATCCGGACGGTTTTTTCTCAAGTATCCAAAAGGCGGACTCGGGTTTTTCCGGAAGAGGTGCGTCTCCTTTTACTGCAAGGATGGTTCCCTTCGGGACTTGAATGGTTTTTCCATTGCTTAATGTACCTTCTACCATCCCTTCACAGGTGCAGATGCAGAGATCTTTGGTTCCTCTCCCATAGAAAACCGAAAATTTTGTCCCCCGAATTCCGGCGGTTGCAATCGAGGTTGTGATCACTCCGCTCTTTCCCTTAGGAAGTTTTGCATTCAACCAGAGAGCGCCCCGGGACAGATCCGTCTTAAATTCTGTTTCGTTTTTTCCAAGTTCTATTTCCGAGGCAGGCCCGACCACGAACCGGCCGGCGCCTTCCAGTTCCAAGACGGCAAGGCCGTTCGAATCGGTCCGTATTCTATCTCCAATCAGTACTCCGCTTCCTTTGAAAATCTGAGTCCAGATCCCCTTGCCCATTCTTTCCAGCTTTCCCCCTCTGATCTCAACAACTTTTCCAGCCTTTTTATCACTTGAGGCTGCAGAAAGAAAAGGAAGGACAAAGATGAGAGACAGTACCAAAACGTATTTTAGTTCTGTTTTATGCATCGTAATCTCCCGGTATGGTGTATTTTGCCATTATTATTATTACCTAAATTGAGCGTTTTAAATAATGATAAGGAAGTTCAAAACAATAAATTCATATGGATATCCTAAAAAAGAGTATTTCCGGACATACCCAAAAGGTATCCCATTCTCCAATTAAAGAATGTCATGATTTAAAACCCTTTGGGATTGCCGATTTTGCCGAACCTGCGGCGTCATCGGGCACTGGGCATACTCCAGTATTGCCCAGCACCCTCTTCCTTGCATCTTCAGCAAACTCAAC
>JBFMEI010000234.1:0-3947 GCA_040753295.1 Thermodesulfobacteriota bacterium
GCATCCAATGCCATGAGATGGGAAATGAAACCGTTCATTCCATGGGAATCGGGTCTGCGACTCAACTGGCCGACTTCTTCATTCAGATCCCGGATTCCTGCTTTTTCAATCAGTGAAATGGTTTCATCAATTTTCCTGAATCCGCACAATGCCCAAAATGGGCTTAACGCACAGAGCAGTTCCGGCTTATGATTCGGATCTCTGTAATTTCGAATAGGCGAATCAAGAGGAATCTTTTCCCGATTTTCTCTTTCAAATCCCTTTACAGCCTGAATTTTATCCGGGTGGGCCTGAATTGAGAGGGGTTTTTCTGCTGCGAGCACTTTAAAGAGAAAGGGAAGATTGTGGTGGAAATGAATTGATACTTTGGTTCCGAGAATTGCTTCAGGATTCCGGGAAATGGCCTCGTTTAGTGATATCCATGATCCATTGATGTTAATCATGGAAGAGGCTTTTGGGTGAGCCCCCATCCAGAGCTCTGCTTCAGGTTCGATCGACGGTATCGGATTTCCCAAAAGTCCGGAAATGGCGGTGTGTGAACCCCAGGTGTAATTGAGAATCGGGTTTTTTAGAACCTGAATTCGGCTCAATTCTTTTTCTGAGTTCCCACAAGAAGTCTTTGACCCGGATGAATCGTGGTCTCTTTCGGGAGGTTATTGATTTTCAGCAATTCATCAGGTTTTAAGTCATATTTCCGGCTGATGCTGAAAAGCGTCTCTCCGGGTTCAACCGTATGATACTTCTCGATGGGTTGAGTCGATTTTGGAGAGACAACTTCAGGAGTCTCTTTTTTTGGAATTTCGGGTGGTGCTTTAGGTTTTACTGCTGCTTTCTTTTCTTCAACCTGTTTGCTTATAAGGGATAATGCAGATTCAATCTTGTCGAGTCGACCTTTAAGCTGGTCTATCTTTTTACCTGCATCCGGTGCTTCTCCTGAAGAAAGATCCGTTTTAATTTCTTCAATTCGGCTGAGTCGATCATCAATCTGTAATAATTTTTGTTCGATGGCAGCAACTTTTTTAATTTCCGCTTCATTCCGATTTTTTGGAATAAACAAAATAAATAAGACCACCAGGGCGGTCACAACAACAGCAATCATACCGAAAGGCATTTCTTCAGGCATCTTAAACCATCCGGGTTTCTTTTTTTCCGGCTCTGCTGCCTGGGAAAAGAGGTCTCTTTTAGGGTCATCCTCATCAGGCTCGATCCGAATCTGGCCCATATCATCCTTTTCTTTCCATGCCATGTTATCACCTCCGGTATTTTGCCTTCTTTCGTATCGCTCAATTTGGGTTTATCTATAGTTATGCATATCATACACAAATAATAATCAACATATCAAGCAGGATCTGTTTTGAGTTCAATTTTTTACAAAAAGAGAGTATTGTTTCGGACTGTATAAAAAGGAGGATAGCGATGACAAAACACTCCCATGATTTTGTTGAGACCTATGAGGATTTTATCGGATTCGGATTTGATCGAAAGACAGATGAGAATACCGTAATCTATTATCTTCAGAAATTTTCAGACGACCAGGTGATGAAGACGATTATTCCAAAAATGTCTGAGAAAGACCTGGAAACTCTTTTTGATTTGATTTCAAAGATGCTGAAGAAACATCTTTCAGATGAGGAGTATCACCGGATATTCTTAAAAGAGGATCGAAACAGGTGAAGGTTCGATTCGAGCATTTTTCCTTCCATCAGATCCTTCATGGCATTTTCATAATGCGAAGACTCGATCCCTGGAATCAACTGACGGCCGCAAACCTCAGAGAGAACGACAATATTCTGGGTTCGCGGATCTTTGAGGCTTGGATAGCAGACTTTGATTCTTCTGATATTTCTTTTAGCGCAGGCATTTTCCAGGTCGGCTTCGCTCACTTCGGCAACCTCTCCGAGTCTGACCCCAAGAGGCTGCCAGACCGTATCATAATAAATGAGGGTCCCGCGCTCCTGAAGTGCAAAATTCAATCCCCTCAGGGCTTCATGACGCTCCAGAGCAATAACCAGATCTGCTTTTCCTTTTGAAATGATCGGCGAATGGATCTCTTTTCCGATCCTTAACTGGGAGATGACCACTCCTCCCCGCTGGGCCAATCCATGGGTATCCACGCCCTTGGCAAGGAACCCGGCATGATCTGCGTCCCTGAGCAGAATTTCGCTTAAAAGCCCTATCCCCTGCCCTCCCACCCCGATCATATAGAGATTGAACTCGTTCAATTCCACGGTCATATTCACCCCTGATCCGTGCGCATGGATATGGCCTGGGCAGGACAGGTCTGAATACACGAGCCGTCCCCGATGCAGAGATCCGGGTTTACGGTCACCGAGCCGTCTTCATGCCGTGTAAAGGTTGGGCAGCCGAAAGCAGCGACGCAGTCATGAATCCGGCGGCATTTATCCTGATCAATCTCAACCTGTCTCAGGCGGTAATTGCTCTTTTTTCGCTGTTCCCGGTTGAACTTGAGCATGCACGGGTGCCGGGCGATAACCACACTGAAACCATCTGTGGCTGCGGCCTGTTTCACCAGTTCGGTCAGTCTGGACTGCTGATAGGTATCCACTTCAAAAATATGCTTTACCCCTATTCCTTCCAAAAGCTGCCTCACCGGAATTTTATCGGTGGGTTGATTGAAATTCTTTCCCACACCCGGATGATCCTGATGGCCGGTCATGGCAGTGGTCCCGTTTTCCATAAGGATCAGTGTTATATTATGACGGTTGAAAATCGCGTTGATGATTCCCGGAAGTCCGGCATGAAAAAATGTCGAATCTCCCAGAAAAACGATGACTTTCCGGGTGGTGTTGAAGAGGGAAAGGCCTGAGCCGATTCCCGGGGATGCACCCATGCACATCAGAAGTTCCCCGACACGATAGGGAGGTAAATACCCAAGGGTATGGCATCCGATGTCTGCCACGGTAATATCATTTTCCTTTAATGCTTTTTTAATTGCAAAAAAGGCGCTTCGATGTCCGCATCCCGGACACAACTGAGGAGGCCGTTTCGGTGCTTCCATAATCAGGGGGATCTGTTCAGGCGATATCGGGAAAAGATCCGGCCAGGTGTTTCTTAAAACCGTTCTGACCTTATCCGGTGTATATTCGCCGACCCACTCTTCACGCTCTGTTTTTCCAATGATTTTTACTGAAAGCCCTGAATCATAGGCAATGGCTTTTACCTCTTTTTCGAGAATATCGTCGAGTTCTTCAACGACCCTGATTTGGGAGTGGGACTCCAGAAATCTCCGGATTTCATTTTTCGGGACCGGATAAACAGAACCGATTTTTAAAATATCCGGCTTTACAGTTGCCTCCCGGATGACATCCATGACCGAAAGAAAGGGAAGTCCAAAGGTGATGATCCCTCTTTCCCTGTTTTGATGATCGACAACCGGATTCAAACCGGATCCGTCCGTTTCCGCTTCCACAGCATCGAGTCTGGCCATGGCGCGTCTTTTCATGGGAAAGACTTCTGAAGTCAGAGGAATGTATGGACCGTTTGCTGCAGAAAATTTGGGCAAGGCAGTGAAAGGCTTCCCGTCCCAGGAATCAAATGAGACTCTTTCTTTGGCATGGCAGACATGAGTGGTCATCCTGAGAATGACCGGCATTTGATGTTTTTTTGCAATCCGGGCTGCTTCTTTGTAAAACGAATAGACTTCGGAAGGAGATGCAGGTTCTAAAACCGGAGTATAAGCCATCATGGCATAATGCCGGTTATCCTGCTCGTTTTGAGAAGAATTGGCTCCCGGATCATCGCCGAGAACCACCACCAGGCCCCCGATGATATTCATCAGGCTTAGCTGCACAACCATATCTGCAGCGACATTCAGGCCGACGCTTTTAAAAAAAACCGTTGAAAAATACCCGTTGAGTGCCGCTCCGTAAGCAATTTCAACAGCAACCTTTTCATTGGTTGAAAATTCAAAATAGAAGGGTCTTTTA
>JBFMEI010000235.1:0-3947 GCA_040753295.1 Thermodesulfobacteriota bacterium
TCCTTCATGTCTTTCGATTCATTTTCCATAAAAAATCCGTCCTTTTGTATCATTACCGAGTTGTATTTCTTTCCCACCTTCTTCTCATTCGTATTCCATCTGATTTACATCTCGGAACTCATATTCCGACTCTTTTCCAGGTAACTGTTGATTTAAAGGCCATGATCAGGTAATAAAGCCTCCATCGAAATGGAAGAAGCCATTAAAATGGGTTTCGATGGAGGCTCGCAGTTCAGAGAAAACCGGGAACGGCACTCCCTGAACAGAATATTTTCTACCAATAAACAGCACCTCGGTCAAACCCAATTTGATGAATCCCTGAAGACAGGGGAAATCCTCTCTTACCGGATGATGAACGCAATGAAATCAAAACCATTTTTAATTTTCTGTGCAGGCATTATCATCGGTATGTTTCTTCGGATTGCGCCAAGTTCGGGCTCCGAAACACCGGATGAAAGATTCACCCTGAACCGGACAGTTGAAAAAGCAATTGAGGTGAACCTCGGCTTAAAAAGCGCCAGGGAAGAAATTGCTGCTGCGGATTCATTAACAAAGGTCGCCCGATCTTACTTTTTTCCCACCTTCAATCTGTCCTACCAGTATCAGAGAAATGATGAGGAAAATTTTATTCAGGGATTCGGACTGTTGGAACCTGAAGAAATCTATTCGTTTTCAGCAGGCGTCAAACAGCCTCTTTTCTCAGGATTTTCCATAAAAAACAGATATGAGTTGTCGAAGCTGAGACGTGAAGCGGCAAAAAAAACCGAAACACTCACCCGGCAGGACGTCATCCTGGATGCCCATAGAATTTACTTCTCTGTCTTGAAAGCCCAAAAACTCGTTGCCGTAAGTCAGGAAACCGTAGAGCAGTTCGAATCTCAGGAAAAGGTCGCTGCGAGTTTTCATGAGGTCGGGATGACCCCTCTCAACGACCTGTTGCAAGCTCAGGCGGAACTGGCAAATGCAAAACAGCGCTTGATCAACGCGAAAAATCTGCTGGGAATTGCAGAAGCCCGGTTCAACACCTTTCTGAGAAGGTCAATCACCGCAGGGGTTTGGCTTGAAGAGAGGCTCCAATACACTCCATTCCCTCATGATATTCACTTTTGCCTTGAGGCGGCACTTAAAAACCGGGAAGAGATCAGGCGCAGCGATGTGGAATTGCAAATTGCTGAAAAAGATATCGAACTCAATAAAAAAGGCTACTACCCTTCTGTAAATCTAAGCTGGACTTATCTTCGGCAGGGAGAAGACTGGGATGCTGAAGGCGGCGCCGGAACTTTTTCAGACTCAAGCAGTTGGGATGTCAAGGCCGTGGCTTCATGGGATATCTGGGAGTGGGGAAGAACCCGTTATGATGTGGGGGAAAAACTGAGCCGACGATCCCAGGCGCTCCTGAAAAAGGAGGGTATCATGGATCAGATCCGACTCGAGGTGAGGGAGGCTTTTTTAAAAACCCAGGAATCGATTCAGAATATTGAAACCGTAAAAAAAGCCATTGAACAGGCCAGAGAAAATGTTCGAATCACCAAAGAACAATATGCCGCACAGATTGCCACCACCACGGATGTCTTGAACTCTCAGACGCTTTTATCCAGAATCATGCTCAATTATTATGATGCCATTTACGATTTGGCGATCTTTAAAGCCACTCTTTACAGGGCAATGGGGCAGGAACCGGTTGAATGAGCCATGGAAGCCGTAACATCCCGATCATCCGGATGTATCATGTTTCCAAACAGTATGAATCCAAAAACGCCCTGTCCGATATTTCTCTGGAAGTTAAAGAAAACGAATTCCTTTTTGTCACCGGCGCCAGCGGCGCCGGTAAAACCACCCTGTTAAAACTCCTCTATTTCGGCGAACCCGCCACTACCGGGCAGGTCATTATTGATGGGGTCAACCTGTCCCGGATTGAAAAAGAGCAGATTCCGATCCTGAGGAGAAAATTCGGAATCATTTTCCAGGAATACAAGCTCATCTCTACAAAAACCATCATTGAAAATCTCGCTCTTGTTCTTGAAGTGACGGGTCAAAAAAGAAAGTTCATCGAAAAAAAAGTCAGAAGCGTGCTCCGAATTGTGGGAATGGAAGAGAAGCTCAACACATTCCCCAAAAGCCTTTCAGGAGGAGAACAGCAACGGATCGCCGTTGCCCGGGCCGTGATCGGCGACCCAAAAATTATTCTGGCCGACGAGCCCACCGGAAATCTTGACCCGGCATCCGCCCAGATCATCTATGATCTTCTTATTCGATTTCATCAGGAAGGGGCCACAATTTTAGTTGCCACCCATGATGAGCGGTTGATCCGCCAAATCAAAGGAAGAATCATCGAGCTTGAAAAAGGGCTTCTTAAGGCCGATACTCCGGAGCCGGAAATCCGATGACTCGATTTTTCGGAAAAGCAGTCAGGGATATGGCCGCCAATGCCTTCCTAACCCTTGTGACCGTCATCACCATCTCTTTTTCCGTTCTTATCGTGAGCACCTTCGGGCTGGTGTTGCTCAACATCAGCGATCTTCTTGATATGTGGAAGGGAGGAATCCGGGTGATGGTCTATCTAAAAGAGGATTGTTCAGAAAAAAAACGGCCGGCGCTGGAGCATTCCATCCGAAATCTGCCGGGGATTTCGGATCTGAAACTGATTTCAAAAACCGAAGGACTGATGCGTCTTAAAAGCCAGATGAAACATCAGCCCTCTTTTCTGGCAGATCTCAAAGAGAACCCTTTACCCGATGCATATGAAATTGCACTTACCCCCTCCCATCACCATCCGGATCAGATTTACCGTCTGGCGGCGTCGATTCAACAGATGGATTGTATTGATGAAGTCGAGTATGGGCAGCTCTGGCTGGAACGGTTCGCCGGCGTCTTAGGATTATTTCGGCTGGCCGGTTATGCGCTTGGAGGTCTCTTTTGCATGGCAGGAACATTTATCGTCGCCAATACCATCCGACTGGTCCTTTACTCCAAACGAGAAGAAATCGAGATTATGCGGCTGATCGGGGCAACCGACGGATTCATATCCACTCCATTCTATCTTCAGGCTCTGATTCAAGGGGGGGCCGGAGGCCTTCTTGGAACCTCCCTGCTCTATTTGATCTATTTTTTTGCAGCCATAAAAGTCCAGGGATATACTGCCTTCGGGCCGGTCAGCATCCGGTTTTTCCCAATCGGTTTTTTATTCATCCTTCTATTATCAGGCATGCTCGTAGGGTTGATAGGATGCTTTATTTCTCTCAGACAGTTTTTAAAAGGATAAGCGTACCGGTTGCTCTTCTGATCTTTTTTCTTTCTCCGAAACTTCTTGTTTCAGATGACAGATCCCAAAGCGCCGTCATCCTGACCGACCGGCTTATCCTGAGAAAAGAGCCGAGCACCCGATCCCCCTCTGTCGCCGTTTTAAACCAGGGGGAGCACGTTATCGTCATCGGACAGACAAAGGGATGGCTTAACGTCGTGTCCCGGGGGCGAAAGGGTTTTATTCGAAATAAAGAAGAATATATCCGGCAGATTTCCGAAGCTGATGAAGGGCTTCCTGAAAAAACCCCCCTGATGGCTCTTAAAGAAAAGGCGACCCGACTGGATCGCCGCATACAGCTCAAAGAAACCAGAATCAGAGAGTTATCAAAACAGGAAGAAGATCTTCTGGAGGAGTTTGACAGACTCGATTTCTCCATCAATCAGATTGAACGAAAAGCGGCTGCGCTAAAGTCCCAGATGGGATCACTGGAAAAAGCCATCGCTGCCCTCAACTCCAAATCGGATCGATTGACCCGACAACTCCGGACCAGAAGAGAATACGCGGCCTCCCGGCTTGTTGCATTGTATAAATTAAACCGGCTGGGAAAGCTGCATTTTATTTTTTCCGCCCGATCCGTCGGGGAATTTCTATTTATCGAAAAGAGTCTCGGACGAATTTTAGATCATGATGATCGTCTCCAGAT
>JBFMEI010000236.1:0-3946 GCA_040753295.1 Thermodesulfobacteriota bacterium
ATATCACCTGAATTTTGTTTAAATTTATAAGAAACAGGTTCGAAGTATAATACAAAAGGATTTGGAGCAAATTCAGCATAAGGACACTATGGCTGCACCTTTAATTGCCTTGCATCTGAAAGCCGCCAGCGCAAGCAAGATTCAGGTATCATGCGCAAAAGGATTATGTTTTTATTGTGGATACCCCCTTAAATCTGATACATCATCCCCGATTCCGGAACGATTTTGGACGGGAGTCGGATGCGGAAGCACTATTGATCCTTTGGGAGAGCAGGAAAAAACCGATGAGAAAGAAGAAGGTGTTGATTGTGGGCGCCGGAGTTTCCGGGCTTTCCGCTGCTCTGGATCTGGCCGACTTCGGAATTAAAGTCGATCTGGTTGATTCCTCGGATTTTCCGGGCGGACAGACGGTTCGGCTTTCATGTAAAGCCATAGAAAGTTGTGTCAACTGCGGAGCGTGTATCATCGAAGAGAAACTGAATCAGGTCCGGCAGTTCCCGTCCATACGCCTTATGCCGCGGACACGGATCAAGTCGATTCGAAAAGACGGCACCTTTAAAGCCGAACTTCAACACAAACCGGTTTTTATTGATCCGGTCAGGTGCAATGCCTGCGGTCTTTGCCTTGAAAAATGCCCGGTGAATGGAGGTATTCTTCAAGGATCTTCCACCCATCATATTCCATTTTTTGCCGTTTCAGAAAAAAGGTGTGTTTTTCTGAAAGACCGATCCTGCAGGATATGTGAAGAGGTCTGCCCTGAGAAGGCGATTCATCTTGAAGCTGTCGAAACATTCGAATCGGTGGAGGCGGATGCTGTTGTTCTGGCCTGCGGCTTCAATGTGTTCAATCCTGAACAAAAGTATGGATATAAACTCTTTAAAAATACCATGACCAGTCTGGAGCTGGAAGATATGGTGAGACGTCAGGGTCGCGTTTCTCTTCCCTGGAACGGACAGGATCCGGGTCGGATCGCCTTTATTCAGTGCGTCGGAAGCCGGGATGAAAAAATCAAGCATCTGTGGTGCTCCAAATACTGCTGCGGGTTTGCACTCCGAATGGCCGATCGGATAACCTCCAGACAGCCGGATGTGGAAATCACTGTTTTTTATATCGATTTCCAAACCATTGGTAACAATTTTGAATCTTTTTTAAGTATGTTGAAAAAAAAGATCCGGATGATTCGGATTATCCCCGGAGATGTTTTTCCCGGTGAAAGGGATCGCCTGAAGCTTACATATGTCGATAACCGGACTTCAGAATCGGTTCAGGAAGAGTTCGATCTGATCGTCCTTTCCGTAGGGATGGAGCCCCGGGAAGGGGTTGAGGAGATGATCTCTTCTCTTGGGATCGACCGGGAAAGATCCGGATTTATCGATGCTGAAACTTCGGAAAAAGGATCATCTCTGGGTCTTTTCTTTACAGGCTCGGTTACAGGACCCATGACCATTGCCGAATCCATGGCAGATGCCGGGAAATGCGCCTGGGAGGTCTTGAATTATTTCAAAGGGAGATGTCTTGGAAAATAAGATCATGATTTTGGGAAGCGGACCGGTTGCCCGGAACCTGGCAGGGTCTCTCATAACAGAAGGGATTCCGGTTGTAATGGCGTGCCGTGACCCGGAGGCTGCTGCAATGGGTGCAAGTTTTCAGGAGAGCCATAAATCCGATCCTGAGGTAATCTCTGATGCAACCGTTCAATCATGCACGGGAGTCGCCGGCGATTTTTCAGTTGAGCTTGCGTCGGGAAATTTAAAGATCGAACGCCATGTGAGAGCTGTTATTTTGTCTGAGGAGTCTGTGAGAGAGTCGAATGCCAGCCGATACTCCCTTCCGCTTTTTCCCCGGATTATTCCGCTGTCCCGATTGCGAACGGCTTTCGAAAGCCCGGATACTCAGGGAGAGATAATTTCATCAGTGAAGACGTGTCTGTTTTTAAATGGTCTTATCGGTGAAAGTCATCCTGAAATCTTGAGAGAAGTCATGCATTTCGCCCTTTTGCTTCAGAGGGAATATCAGATTCGATCGCATGTCTTTGTAAATAATCTGAAGGTTGCCGGAGACGGTCTCGAAGCCCTGTATCGCGAAACCCGGATTGCCGGTGTAATTTATACCAAAGTAACGGAAAGTTCAGTCATCATGGAGAAGACCGATGAAGGTCGGATCCGCCTGACTTATTTTGATGAGCCGATCCGATTAACCCTTACACTCTTGACGGATCTGATCATCATAGACGAAAAAGCGATTCCTTCAGGTTTTCTCATGGCATCTGCTCAAAAGATGGGACTGGAAACGGGTTTATCAGGGTTTGCCCAGAAAGAGAATGTCCATCGTCTTCCGGTTGCAACCAATCGGAAAGGGATTCTGGTTGTTGGGGATTCCCGGGGTGGCTTTTCAAAGAAAGAAAGAGATGCGGACACGGCTTCAGCCATGCTGGCGCTGACCAGCCCCCGGGTCGACCTTATCCCATTAAATGAAAAGGCAAGGATTCATGAGGGAAGATGTATCCGATGCCTGACCTGTTTCAGAGCCTGTCCTTATCACGCGATCCTTTTAAACCCAAGGCCGGTAGTAGCGCTTCAAGCATGCGAAGGCTGTGGAATCTGCATGGCCGAATGCCCCCGCGATGCCATCAATCTGGGGGTATCTTCAAAGGAAACCATACCCGGATACCTCAATGAGCCATCCCTTTCCATCTTGGCGTTTTGCTGCACCCGCTCTGCAATCCCTGCTTTGGAACTCGCGAGCCTGATGGGATATCCGGTTTCAAAAACGGTTTCGGCCATAAGAGTTCCCTGTGCTGGGAAAATCACTCCGGAAGAGATCCTTATGGCGTTTAAGGGAGGGGCTGATGGAGTGATGGTGATCACCTGTCATCAGGGGAACTGCCATTCGGAAAAAGGAAATCGACTGGCAAAGGACCGGGTAGGATACCTCAAACACTTTCTCAAAGAATCTGGAATCGGGGAAGGGCGTCTGATCTATTGCACTCTGGCATCGAATATGGGGTCTGAAGCTTGGGGCCTGGTCCGGTCATTTGAATCGGTCTTGAGTACTCTCGGGAGAACCCCTTTGAACCGGGAAAGACCTGTAATATAATACCTGAATCCGGCGCGCACTGACGGTTTTCTGCCGGGATTTGGGTAATAAAGGAGATTGGCTTATGGGACTGCCGGAACCTGTTGTGATAACTGAACCGGATCGAGTCCAAGACCGGAACTTCCATTTTTTTCAGGAAGCCTGTGTTACCTGCGGAACTTGCGCGAGTTTATGTCCGGCATCAGGAGTGGATGGATTTGATCCACGAAAAGTGGTGCGGATGGTTCTTATGGGAATGGAAGCCCGGGTGATGGAAGCGCGATGGCCCTGGATCTGCACCTTGTGCGGAAAATGTACCCATGGTTGCCCCATGAATATTGATATTCCAGCCCTGATCCGGAAGTTACGATCTCTCCGTCCCCGACAGGATGTACCGGGGATCCTTCATAAAGGAGTGCAGGCTGCCCTTGAAACCGGGAACAATTTGAGATTGCCCGCCGAAGACTATCTGTTTATTCTGGAAGATGTGGCGTCGGAAATCACTGAAGAGCCGGGATTTGAGAATTTCAACGTTCATGTCGATAAGAAAGGGGCAAATATTCTGACCACCATCCACAACAAGCTGGTCAATACCCATACCGAAGATCTTAAACACTGGTGGAAGATATTTCATGCAGCCGGAGAAGACTGGACGGTTGCCTCAAAAGACTGGGAAGGAACAAGCTGGGGATATTTTACCGGAGACGATGACGCTGTCAGGATCATGGCCGGAAGAATCGTCGATCAGATGGAGCAGCTTCAAATCAAAACGCTGATGTGGCCGGAGTGAGGGCACGCCTACCTGGCGACCCGGTCGGGTCTTGAAATGTATTATCCCAAAGCACTCCGGAAATACCATTTTGTAACCGTA
>JBFMEI010000237.1:0-3939 GCA_040753295.1 Thermodesulfobacteriota bacterium
ATTTTCTGATGACCGAAGTAAAGAGTTGGCGGGAGACGGTAATAGCACGAACGGTGCTCTCTTCATCTTCCCCCATCAGGCGACTGTATCCGACCGCATCGGCACTCAAAATAGCGGAAAGCTTTCGTTTGTAGCCTTCATCAGTCATATGCTTGACCTCCGATAGGTTTGGGTCGGATCTTTTTACAAATCAAAAGGTTCGAAGAAAAGGATTCACCGGTTCGAAAAGAGCCGGCCTAATTCGAAATGATCTGAAATAGTTAGTTAATACAATACGTTATTGATGTCAAGGGTTAATGATGCCGCTTAAGGGATTCGCATGGGTATAACCGTGGGAAAAATTAAAGAGAATGTTATTCCTGATTAATCGACCAATTCTTCAGGCCGGAATCCGGAAACCTCCTTTCTTAAAAACGGCTCTTTACTCTCTTTCAATTCGGGATTATTATTGCCCAAATTTCATGTACAAGGAGGAGTCCGGATGTACAACAAAACCGTGATGGATCATTTCAGAAACCCGAGAAATGTCGGCGTGATCGAAAACCCGAGCGGGATCGGAGAAGTCGGGAATCCGCTCTGCGGGGATATGATGACCATCTATATCAAGGTGTAGAACAACCATATTGAAGAGATCAAATTTCAGACCTTTGGATGCGGTAGCGCCATTGCGGTGTCGAGTATGCTCACCGAAATCGCCAGAGGAAAAACCATTGAGGACGCCAAACGGATTACCAACATGGATGTTGCCGAAGCGCTCGAAGGACTTCCGAAAAATAAGCTCCACTGCTCCAATCTGGGTGCCGATGCCCTTCAGTTGGCCATAAAAGATTATGAAAACCGGAAAGCAGGGAAACCGGTGGTCGAGCTCAAACGGAAGGAAGAGCACGAACATTCACACGGTGAAAAGTGCTACTGTCCGTATTGTGACGTGGAAATCCGGGAAGGAACCGAGTTCTGCGACGCCTGCCAGCATGACCTGAAGGAAGAACATTGATCGACTAAAAGGACTCGAATCCCGATGAAACTTATCAACCTGGACCAAATCAGCTCCAAGCCGCTTCTTCCTGAAGTCAAAGCCGCCATGATCGAAGCGATTCAAAAGGATCCGGCCAATCCGTCAAGCCAGCACCGGCGCGGTGAAGAAGCTGCCGCCCTCCTTGAAACAGCCAGAGTCCGGACCGCAAATCTCGTCAATGCCGCATCCCCAAAGGAGATTGTTTTTACATCCGGCGGAACCGAGTCGGTGAACCACGCGATCAAAGGAACAGCCTGGGCCAATATGGAGCGTGGAAAACATATTATTATTTCCAACATCGAACACAACGCCGTAATCCGCAGCGTCCGCCGCTTGAAATCCATGGGATTCACCGTAACCTCGGTTTCCGTCGATCCTCAGGGACGGATCAATCCGGATGATATTGCTGAAGCGATCACGGATCAGACGGTTCTCATCTCCATCATGCACAGCAACAACGAGACCGGCACCATTCAACCCATTCCTGAAATCGCTGAAATTGCAAGAAAGAAAGGAATCATTCTCCATACCGACGCCGTCGATTCCGTGGGGGTGGTTCCGTTTGATGTTCAGGCCATGGGCGCGGATCTGGTCAGCTTCGCATCCAACACCTTTAACGGCCCCACCGGCGTTGGAGGGCTCTATGTCAAACGCGGCACCCGGATCTGGCCCCTTCTCGACGGAGGAGTCCAGGAATCGAACAAACGGGCCGGAGCTGAAAATCTCATCGGGATCATTGGAATGGGAAAGGCCGCCGAAATCGCCCAAAGAGATATGGATCAACGGTTCGGTCATCTGTTTGCTCTTAAAAGCCGTCTTCTTTCAGATCTCCCCGGATATATCGACGAATACATCATCAACACCCATCCCGAATACAGCCTTCCCAATCTGATCTCCATTTCAGTTAAATATATCGAAGGAGAGAGCGTCATGCTGATGCTGGATGATGACGGAATCGCCATCTCAACCCGAAGCGCATGCGCCACCGGATCCCTCAGGGCTTCCCATGTTCTCATGTCCCTGGGGCTCAGCCATGCCGACGCCCAGGGAACCCTGGTGATCTCTCTTGGAATCGACAATACCGAGGAGGATATCTCGGCGTTTCTTGCCTCCCTGGCAAAAACCGTGAAGACCCTTCGCCAGATATCTCCTTTATATCAAAAGTCACACTGAAATTGAGGGATTTTCAAATGCCGGCGCCAAAGCCCGGGATCTGTAGACCAAAACAGAGGCAAAATCGTCTCTTTGCTGTAAAAGGCCCATACTAAAGCAGCGGATTTTGAAGCTTCGACAACTCCATGTAGAGCCAAAATGATACACCGGGAACGTCGAAGAAACCCAAGACTATGGAATACGATAAAGACTCGGTGTCACGTTGGGTCCTTGAAGCCGTTAACGGCAGCGAAGCTTCCTTTCACCGCCTGATGGATCTTTATTACAAAGGGATTTTTCGAATGATTTTTTATCGGATTCAGTCTAAAATGGATGCCGAGGACATCACCCAGGAGGTTTTTTTTCAGGCATACAATCGACTGAATTCATTGCAATCTCCGGATCGATTTAAAAGCTGGCTCTTCAGCATCGCGTTAAATAAAGTCCGGGACTTTATCCGGAAGAAAAAATTCCGGTCCCTGTTTCAGGCCCTTCCGGAGAATCTTGATTTGGAAAGTGAGGGAAACCCTGGTTCACGCCCGTCTGAAGCCCATGAACAGCTTGAGAGAACCGATTTCTGGAATATGGTAACCCATATGATGACCGGACTCTCAAACAAAGAACGGGAGGTCTTCACCTTAAGATTTTTTGATAATCTGAGTATACGGGAAATCAGCCAGGTTATGGATAAAGGGGAGAGCACCATCAAGACATTTCTCTACCGGGCCATGCTCAAAATTAAAAATAATCCCTCATTACAAAAGCTGGCAGAGGAGACCATGCAATGAATAGCTCCATTCATCCCCATCTGAAACAGGACCGGCTCATCGCCTCCCTGGTGGATGCCGGAGATCTTTCTCTGTCCGAAGCCGCCCATCTTCAGGAATGCGCCGCGTGCAGGGCTGACAGGTTAACGATGGAAAAGGAGTTTTCATCTCTGGGGGATCTTGCCGAGCGGTACTCTCCTGAGCCTGATCGGCCGGCCGTCCTTCATTTCCCGAAAGAGCGGGCATGGGTTGCGTGGCCCCTGGGATGGAAAGCATCCATGGCCTCGGCATTTGCCCTTTTACTGGTT
The DNA here is from genome assembly GCA_040753295.1 of Thermodesulfobacteriota bacterium. Lineage (GTDB taxonomy): Bacteria > Desulfobacterota > Desulfobacteria > Desulfobacterales > UBA2156 > RBG-13-49-15. The sequence goes on from JBFMEI010000237.1 coordinate 3,243, forward strand.
ATCTCTGCAACCTGGTATTTTACCGGTCCATTTAAAACCCCGGCCCCATTTCAGGAAGTTGCAAACGGGACAACCCCCGGGGATCAGGAATTGATGTCTGAAATCAACCGGCTCTCGGAAAACGCAATCCCAAGAAGCTATCTTTACATCACCGGTGAATATGATAAGGGACTAAGTGAAGATTTTATACGGTTTGTCGTTCCACTGGAAGATCATGACGCGATCAGCCGCCAAAATAAAAAGAAAGGACACGCAGCATGTTAACCCGTTCTTTGATTTCAATCCTGGCCGGACTGACACTGATCCTATCTGCTGCTGCATTTGCCCAGGATGTTCCTCCAGGCAAATGGTGGCAGGACTCACGGGTGACCAACCGGCTCAATTTAAGTCCCTCGGAAGTTGAAAGACTTGACCAGGCATACGGCGAAAGCCGCCGCCGCCTGATTCAGAAAAAAAGCGACGTCGAAGCCCAGCAGTTCGAATTGGAATCGATTTTGGAAAAGAAACAGTTTGATGAACGTGCGGCGCAGCAGCAATTCCAGAAACTCGAGAGCGAGCGGATGGATCTTTCCAAGTCCCGATTCCAGTTTCTGATGGAAGTGCGGAAAATTCTCGGTCCGGAACGATTTCAGAATCTGAAAAACTTTTACGAAGGAGGGGCAGGTCCACCGCTGCCGGCAAGGCAGAGGAACCCTTC
>JBFMEI010000238.1:0-3937 GCA_040753295.1 Thermodesulfobacteriota bacterium
CATTTAGACACCTCCTTTGGTCGCCTTGTAACTGGCGGGATTGTATTCTCTGATATAAAATACGTGGGGTTCTGTCCCCAGCTGCTCCCTGAGCCTGAAAGGGCGGTGTTTTCCGAGAAGAACGCTGACATCACTGTTCGGATTCGAGAGGTCTCCGAATATTCTGGCGTTCGCGGGACAGGCTTCGACGCAATAGGGAAGCTTCCCTTTTTTCACCCGATGGTCGCAGAAAGTACATTTCTCCACGACTCCCTTGGGACGGATCCCCGCAGATGTCTCCTCTCGGTCCGGATTATAGTACGGGATGACCTTTCCTCCTACGCTTTCAGTTTGCTCTTTAGGAGAGGACGTGCCTCCGGGTATCATCGACTTTTCATCACGCCAAAACCGGTGAGGGGTTTCCCAGTTGAAATAGATGACCCCATAAGGGCAGTTGAACTCGCAGTATTTGCATCCGATGCATTTTTTCGGATCATGCATCGTTATCCCGTTTTCCAATTTGTGCATGGCCTTGGTCGGGCACCCGCGGACACATGGCGCATACTGACAGTGATTGCAGAGGGTCGGAATATAATGATAGCGGACATGGGGAAACTTTCCGACGGTCTCGGTGATTTTATTCGACCAGTAGATTCCGTCCGGGACATTATTTTCGTTCCGGCATGCAATACTGCAGGCACCGCATCCCACACACCGTTGTAAATCAATTACCATCGCATATCGCGGCATAAAACACCTCCTATACTTTTTCTATTTTAACGCGGGTTGCAGCATGCCGGACGGTGCTCCCGCTCAGCCGGTCATATACCGCAGGAATCACATCGTTGTTGTTTCCCCCCCGCGGTATCTTTCCGAAAACCTTGGACGCCACACGACCATAAACCCAGTGCCCCTGCCCGTAGCACTTGGCAACGGTTCCGGGACGGACTCCTTCCCATAACTTGGCCGTACATTCCAGCTTTCCTGTGGGGGAGGTGATCCGGACGATATCTCCGTTTTTCAGTTCGAGTTTTTCAGCGTCTATGGGATTGATTTTTACGACATCCTCCCAGTGTTCGTCCCCGGGATCCACATCTTTGAATTCATGATACCAGGTACAATTCGCCGAGCGTCCTTCACGGTTCAGCCGGGATTTATGATCCACGAATATAAAGGGATATTCACTTTCGTTTCCGAGGATGAACGGCTCCTCATAATGGGGAATAAAAGCCTTTTCCCCTCTGGCCTGATACCCGCTGACTTTGAGAATATCATCCACGGTGGTGGTATGTTTCTGAGCATGCTCCTCAAGCGCGGCCTTCAGCGTTTCACTGAAAAATTCAAATTTTTTCGTCTTGGTTTTCATATCGCCCCAGCGTTTGCGGTACGGATACGGGGCGCTGTTCCAGACACCGGTTCGCCTGAAATCATCCCACCCTTTGAAGGCGTCTCCCCCTTCATATTTAGCCGGATCCCACAGGTTCTGAGTGGTATATTTGACACAATAAAGAGCAAACTCCTTTTCATTTCTGGGTTCTTTTCCGGTCTCCGGATCCTTGATGGTTTTAAAATACCTTAAGAGATTGTCGAAGCCCCTTTTGGCCAGTTTTTCGGCGATCAGCCAGGGGATTTCGGTCTCATCGATTTTCGATTCCCACATGGGTTTGATGACGGGCTGCATGAGGGTTACGTGCCGATGCCCGTTTCCGATGGATTTGACCCATCCCCATTTTTCAAACAAATGATGCGTGTTCGGCAGAAGAATGTCGGAAAACCAGGAGAATTCGGAGGCGTTTGTGGTGATATGTACCACAAACGGAATTTTGGATAAGGCCCGCTCCCAGCGCTCCGGCTGAGTGCACGAGAAGGCAAAGTTATTCATGTAGGCGATGGCCATTTTAATATCATATGGATCCGAACTCAGAATTCCGTCTGCAGCCCGATTCGTAACCACAGCGCTCCCCGGTTTCCCTGACGAAATGCAAGGGAACTCTTTCCTGCCCCGATGGTCGATCTTCGGATATTTTTTCCCGTTCTTTGCAACCTCGTCATAAAATTCTTCAGACTCAGGAAAAGGTTTGGTGTATTCTTTATTGGCAACCAGGGTTCCGCCTAAATTATCGCACGCCCCGGTGAGGCCGTTCAGGGCATGGCAGATCATGCTCGTATAAGCCCCCCGGACCTGCATCACCGGGCCTCCTCCCACCCATGAAATGGCATGAGGCGCTGCCTGGCCGTATTCGACGGCGGTTTTCAGAATCTGATCCGGAGACAACCCGGTTTTTTTGGATGCCCAATCCGCATTTTTATTTTTAAGTTCAAGGTTCCACCATCGAACCAGCCCGAAGGTGTGGATTTCCTGAAAATCAGATTCATTGACATCCTGCCCGGGAATGAACCGGTTGACGCCGTCTTTAAAATTACCGACAAACTCCTTGCTCCATAGCCCTTTGGACAGGAGGATATGCGCAAAAGCCGCTGCCAGGGCCCCGTCCTGCCCCGGTTTTATCGCCAGCCATTCATCCGCTTTTGATGCTGTTGCAGAGAGCCTGGGCTCGACAACCACAACCGTAGCCTTTTCGATAACATCCCCCCAAGCGCTGGAATAGAAAGAAACCTGACGATTTGCTGAAAGCGGATCCGCACCCCAGATCAGAATATATTTGGTGTTCAGAACGTCATATTGCCGGTAGTCCCAATACCCCTCTGTATAATAGGGACCGAATTTTTCGGCTTCGGCACATATGGCGCTATGTGAAATATTATTGGGAGACCCGATGATCTTGGTCATGTGGTCGTAAACAATATCGCGCATGTAGGTATAGCGCCCGCGCATCAGCATATATTTATGTGTCTCCCCTTTTCTTCTTAGCTCCAGTATTTTATCGGCAATGGTGTTGACCGCCTCATCCCACGAAATGGGGATGAATTTCGGATCTTCAAGTCGTCCTTTTTTTGGATTTGTCCTCTTCATGGGAGTTTTGATCCGGTCAGGATCATAGACCTGCTGAAGAGAGAGATGGGCTCTGGGGCAGCTTGCCGTACCATTGACTTTCGAATTTGAATTTCCCCGGATTTTCAACGCCCTCCCGTCCTGAACATAGACCTGTTTCGAACACCAGCTTGTACATCCCTGACAGGTTGATGCAATCCATCTTCCCTGCCCGCCTTTCGCCTTCGCCGGGGTCTGTGCAAAAGCCCGAAGATTCAGAGACAAGCCGGAGCCGACCGCAACTGCGGCACCTCCCACCGCCGACGCTTTGATGAAAGATCGTCTCGAAAGCTTCCGGGTTAAGGAACTTTCTGAAAACAGCGGTTCATGCTTTTTTTTCGTCTTTTTCATTTTACCTCCATCATCAATATGTTATCGAAACAAAACGCGTCTTTTCATGGCCATTCAGGTTTTATCAAGGGAAATCCTTGCCTGGCAGGCCTATCGAGGTCGTTGTCGATTCCAGACTCCCCACCCAAAACATGAGTTCTTCCAAATCCAGAGGTTTGACCATGCATGCAAAAATATATTTAGATATCGCCTCCTTGATTTCAGGATGAAACGGGACCTTTGAAATGCAGAATAAATTGGATTCCGGGAAGGATGTTTTGAGGACTTTAAGGTCTCGATTCCCGATCGCCACGGTATCAATATCTATAAAAACCAGGGAATCTTTGGAATCCATCAACTCTTTCATGAGATCTGAGAGATCTCTAAAAAAAAGCACATTTAATCCTTTCTTAAGAAGGAGAGGCTGAATGCTTCGATTTGCCGCATCGTCAGTACTTAGAAAGAGCAGCTTTCGTTTATTCATGAGCAGCAGTCCTTATAGTCTTTGAATCGATATTTCAGATTCGCTGTCTTATTTGAAAAGCAGAATCTGTGCCGAGATCTTCCATAAGATAGGAAACGATCTTATAATTAATCCTATTTAGAACCGAATATTGATGTAACCAATTGTTATCA
>JBFMEI010000239.1:0-3903 GCA_040753295.1 Thermodesulfobacteriota bacterium
GTGTTGTCTTTCCGGCGCCGTTGGGACCGATAACACCCATGATCTCATCAGTCTCGACATGAAAGGATAAACGATCCAGTGCACGAAGACCGTCAAACTCCTTGGAAAGGTTCGTCACCTCAAGAAGAGTCACCATGCCTCCCTGCCGGTTTAGGCGCCTTTACCGCATGCTTCAGCATTCTTAAAAAAATAGAGCCGGAACCGATCAGCCCGCTCGGCTGAAATCGCATGAGGAGCAGCAGCAGGACGCCGTAAAGGAGTGTTCGATACTCCATGATCGGTCGTGAAATTTCGGGGAGAAGACCCAGGATAACCGCACCGACCAAAGGCCCCCATCGTGTCCCGATTCCGCCGAATACCACCATGGAAAGAATGACAATGGATTGTCCGAACCCGAAATTCTGGGGCATGATAAAAGTGAGAAAATGGGCATAAAAACCCCCGGCAAGTCCGGCAAGAGCGCTTCCCAGAATAAAAGCGATGACTTTGAATCTCACCACATCAACTCCCATGGCTTCCGCCGCGGTTTCGTCTTCCCGGATCGAATCCCATGCAAGACCGATCCAGGACCGGCTCACGCGAAAATCAAGAGCGTAAATCAGAATAATCACCCCCAGGATGACGAACAGGAATTCGGTTTTTGTCATCTCACGGCCGAACCAGCCCGGCAGGTTTATACCGCCGATCCCCATGGCGCCGCCGAAAAAGGGGATATAAAGAAAAACCGCTTCAACCACAAAATTGATCCCCATCGTGGTGATGGCCAGAAAATCATCCCTGACCCTCAGACAGGGGATCCCTAATATAGCACCGATCAAGCCTGCAGACAGGGCTGCCAGGGGAACATCGATCCAAAAAGGAAGTCCGAGCTTTGTGTAGAGCATTCCTGCAGTATATGCCCCGATTCCGAAAAAAGCCGCATGCCCCAGGGAGATCTGCCCCGCCCTTCCCGTGATGATGTTCAAGCTATGGGCCAGCAGAATATAAATCGCAACCGTGATCAGAATTGTTATGGAATAGGCACTCATCTTGGTTCAACAGCCTTTACATTCAATTCCATCTATGCTTTTCCAAGAAGTCCGTGCGGCTTGAACATCAGAACCAGGATCATGGCAATAAATGCGACTGCATCCCGTGGGAAGGGGACTGCCAGCACACCGATAAAGAATGTCTCTGCAAGGCCGACGGTCAGGGAAGCCAGCACCGTCCCCGGAATGCTTCCCAAACCGCCGAGCACCACGATAGCCAGCGCTTTGTAAGCCGGGATGCTCCCCATGGTCGGCCATACCTGATTGTCATAGACGCCGATCAAAACTCCTGCAGCGCCGGCCATAAACGAACCGATGATAAAATTGACCGCAATGACCGCACCCACATTCACCCCAAAGGTTGAGGCGATCTCCGCATCCATGGCACATGCCCGCATGGCAAGTCCCATGCGGGTCCTGGTCAAAAATACCCAAAGAAAAATCAGGGCGGCCGTACTCACCAGAAGAATCAGGACTTGTGTCTCGGTGAGCTGAAAGCTTCCAAAAGATATCTTACTGAGGCCGATCCGCGCGTTGTAAACAAGCGTATGAGGCCCTGCAATCAGACGGAATGCTTCTTCCATGGCGGTAAATAGGCCGATGGAAACAATTAAGGGGGCGATCCGTGGAAGATGCAAAAGCGGCATATAGAGGACCCGCTGGACCAGATATCCGGCAATTCCGGCACCGATCATTCCCGCGGCAAGGGAGAGCCAGAAATGATCGATCATTCTAAACGCAAAGAGTCCCACATAGGCGCCGAGGGTGTAAATGCCGGCATGGGCGACATGGAGAATCCGGAGAATTCCGTAAACCATGGTCAATCCGAGGGAAATCAATGCATAAACCGCACCGATGGCAATCCCGTTGGCAAGCTGCTGCCAGATCATACCTCTATCTCCCGGGCTGCATTCCCCCCCTCTGGGCAGAGGGAGGGAATCATCCTGATAAGTTTGGATTTATTATTTTTTCGGCGGTGTGATGATCTCCGGATCATCGACCACGGCTTTACGCACAAATTTTCCGCCTTTGACGATCTGAATCTGAACCGGTTTGACAACCTCCCCTTCCACAAAACGGCTGATCTTTCCGGTAAGACCGTTGTAATCCTTGGTTTCCAAAAGCGCCTTCTGAATGGCCCTGGGATCGGTTCCGGCTTTTTTAATCGCATCCGCCAGAATCATGAACGCATCATAGCTGGATGCCCCCACCATATCGGCATCTTCTTTGTAAGCGGCTTTATATCCCTTCAGAAAATTCTGAACAACCGGCCTCGGATCATCCCGGTCGAGATTTGTCGCAATAATGACTCCTTCCGATGCATCGCCGGCGATTTCGATGAACTTGGGGGAGTCAAACCCTTCTTCTCCTAAAATCTGTGCTTTAATTTCAAGCTCTTTGGCCTGCCTTACGATGGAAGCGGCCTCATTGTAGTAACCGGCGGCGAAAATAAGATCGCAGTTGGTTCCTTTGATCCGGGTCAGATACGGTCTGAAATCTTTCTCTCCCGGGAATTTATACATTTCTTTGGTCAATACGGAAGCGCCTAACTTTTCAGCTCTTGCAGCAAAGCCGGCGGAAATGGAGCGCCCGAAATCATTATCCATGGCAATGATGGCCACCTTTTTCGCCTTCAGATCTTTGATCGCAAACTGGGCGGCTGCCGCTCCTTCCACTTCTCCGAGAAATCCGTTTCTAAAAATAAAGTCGTTCGGTTTTTTCGTATTGGAATCCCATGTGACATCCGGATGGACCGCATATCCCGCTACCATCGGCATCCCTGCTTTCTGGAAAATCGGGGCCGCAACCCGTGTGGGGCCGCTGTAGGAACCGCTCACCACACCCACAACCTTATCTTTTTCGATCAGTTTGTTGGCGATGGCTACGGCTTCTTCGGCTTTGAGACGGTCGTCGTAGATGATCAGTTCGACTTTCTTTCCTTTAATTCCTCCGGTGTCATTCACTTCCTTGACGCCGAGTTCCACCGCATGTTTGGCGCTTGCACCATCGGCGGCCGCAGGTCCGGTAATCGGAGCAAAGAAGCCGATTTTAATGATCTCCTGTGCTCCTGCAGGAACACCCATGAAAAACACGAAAAGTGCCAGCCCCATGATAAACATCCTGTTGTTTAACATGTTATTCATCTTCCCGATCTCCTTTTTTGGAATTGTTACAAACGCACTATCAACGCACGGAACAGAAACCAGAATAAAACGCTCAATTTAGGTAAAAAAGATTATCGATAATGACCTGATCTGTCAATGAGTTCTGCGGGTCAGCATCCACGGTTCAAAACCCTTGAAGAAAAAATTCAATTCAGGTATTATAATAATCCGGCTTAAATAGAGAAGACGAATCCTGTAGAAGCCCGAATTCACCCTTATCGATACGGAGTCGGATCATGAAACGGATGGTTTTCCTTTTGACAATTCTATTCACTCTCATTGCCGGAGTCGCCCTCGGCAAACCTCCTCAGGCACCGGTTGAAGCGTCGTCCCATCAAAAACCTCTTTCCGGAAATATCCAGATCGCACTGGGAATGAAACAGATGGATGACTGGTGGGAGCCGGTCGAGGATCACGGTGAATTCGGAATTCTTGCGGATTTCCAGCCCAGAGGATTTCCGTTGAGCCTTGCCGTTGAAGGATTGGTTTCAGCCAGTGAGGAAGATGTCGTCTTTCGAGGTTCGATCTTCACGTTGACAGGTGAAACCACGGAATTGTGCATCGGCATTAAAAAATATTTTGAAACCGGTTCCCGCCTCTACCCTTTCATTGGAGGAGGAGTCGCGTTCATCGACGCCGAGGCGAAAGCCACCAAAGGGGATATTGCAGTGACGGTGAGCGATAATGCCGTGGGGTTCTGGATCGGGGGC
>JBFMEI010000240.1:0-3902 GCA_040753295.1 Thermodesulfobacteriota bacterium
AAATTACCTATCTTACCGATATCGTATTTGACCCCTCCAACGAAAAAAAAGCCATATCTCTTGCCAAAGATTCGGACCACCTCTTTATTGAGGCAGCCTTTCTTGATAAAGACAGGGAAATTGCACATAAAAAACACCATCTTACCGCCTATCAGGCCGGGTACATCGCCGGAAAATCGAAGGCCAGAGAGTTTACACTATTCCACCATTCCCCGCGAAATATGGGCCTTTTGCATGAAATTCAAAATGAGGCGCAACAGGGGTTTAACAATGCAACAGCCGGGGATTCCTTTGAATCCAGTTAAATACCTGAAGCTTGCAAGATTCAGAAAATATCTTGAATGATTTTTCTTGAAATCCGGGTATGACTGATACTATGATTCCATAAACGATGGTTATTTTTGTTAAATTGAATTCATTTAAGGAAAACTAAATGGCAAAGGTATTTAGAAAAAGCACTCGGGAATCAAGCATCTTATCCAGAATCGAATCTTCCAGGGAGCATGCAAGAAAAACAGCGATCAATGGTGTGAAAGATTGTGCCGAGGATCTGAGCAACGCCATTGCGATGAAACTGGTTGAACATAATTTTGTGGAAACCACCAATAAAAACGCCCTTGAAGACCAGATCCAGGGGTGCCTTGAAAAGTTGACCCGGAGCGAAGATTTCGACATCGACTATCAGGTTTCTCCGATTAGAAACATCGTCCCAAACCCCCATGTCGTGAGCCTTTATGTCACGGCTTTCATCCTGGAAAAGTTGATCAACCATAAGGACATCATCGATATTTTCGGCGAAGATGTGGATATCTATTCATGCGTCAACAAGCAGGTCGTAAAATTCCTGGCCAGAGATAAATCCTCCCTGCTTTAGTACCATTGACCATTCATATTCCCGTCATTCCCGGTCCGGGTCTGGGGAGATTCGCCAGTCAACAGGAATTCTTACGGTTTTTCCGGATTTGTTTCGAAAAAGAAGATAACCGGATCTGATTCCATAAAGAAAAAGGTCCCGTGTGATCTCCACATCCATTTTACAATACTCAAGGATCTCTTTGATCCGGCCTTCCTTCCACCACTGAAGAGCCTGGAGTCCGTCGGCACTCTTTTTTTTCCCCAAAGTGACTTCCGCAAGATGCTGAAGGGAAAGCCTGTATCCCAGACGATTTTTAATCTCCTCCAAAATATCCAGAGTCCTCAGTTTTTTGAAATCAAAATCCGTGTACGCGGCCAGGACTCCGTAATCAAAATTCTTGATATTAAAACCGACCACAAGTTCAAACCCTTTCAACTGTTCAAGGAGCAGATGGATCTCGTCTTCAAGAAATTCGGAAAAAAGATCTTTTCCGGAATCGTACAGAACCGCACAACTGATTTTCATCAGGTCTTTTCGATGCCATCCGCCCACATCATCTGCCGATAACTGAGTTTCCAGATCCAGAACTCCGAAGTGAATCCCGCGGCCAAATACGACTGGAGCGGGTTCAGGTGAAGTTTTTTTGGATATCACTGGGGAAATGATACCCGCAGAAGCAATATCCGGAGATTTGATTGCATTTAAAATATAGATGGCCGCAGCTTTATCAATGGGTCGATTTCCGGATCCGCATTTGGGTGAATGCACACACGAAGGGCATCCGGATTCACAGGGACATGATAGGATGGTTTTTAGCGTGTATTCGATCAACCCTTCGGCTTTTGAGAAGGACTCTCTGCATAACCCGGCTCCTCCGGGAATTCCGTCATAAATAAAAACAGCCGGCCCGTTGACCTGAGGATGAAAAGGCGTTGAAATGCCGCCCAGATCATTTCGATCCGTCATGACCAGAAGAGGAAATATTCCGATGCAGGCATGTTCGATGGCATGGATTCCACCCATGAAATGAAGATAATTCGCTTCTGTTTTATTTTGAATTTCCGGAGGGATCAGAAACCAGATCCCTTCGGTTTCAAAAATCAAAGGAGGGAGTTCGAGAGGAATTACTCCCAGTAACCTTCCGGCATGAATTCTCCATTTTTCATATCCGACAACCTGGTCGGTAACCTTTAACCGGCCGAAAAAGAGTTGGGTTCTCCATAAGGATTTTCTTTTTTCAATCTCCAGAATCTCAGTGCTTTTGCTTCCCCTGACCCGGGTGTAATAATCGAGTTTTGACTTATCGGCTCTGATTTTCCGCGTTCCGATATCCAGGTCTGCCACCAAATATGTTTCCCCGCGATGAAGATAGACCGCGCCGGGGTGTGTTTCTTTGAAGGCTCTGAATCCGTCGATTTCGCCGATCATTTCCTTGGAGTCACCTGAAACGATCTGATATCGATCTCCGGTCCCCCGAAGATCCACCTCCCGATGCGGTGCCTTTTTTTTGGAATACCATATCCGGCCGTCCTCGCTTCGCATCAGCTCGCCGTTTTTTTCCAGCTTTTCAAGTCCGGCCGGGACGCCTTTCTCACTCACATACGCTTCCCCTTCTTTGAGAGGTAATTCGGCAGCAGCACAGACCAGATGCTTCGACACAATCATCGGATTTCCCGGGTTAATTACCGCCGCTTCCGGCTCTCGATTGATAAAGTCATCCGGATTTCGCATGAAATATTGATCCAGGGCATCTTCGCCCGCAATCAGGACCAAGGCGCTCTCCTGTCCGCTCCGGCCGACTCGCCCTCCCCGCTGCCATGTAGCAATCACAGAGCCCGGATACCCGACAAGAATACAGAGATCGAGATCTCCGATATCGATCCCAAGCTCAAGCGCGCTGGTGGTCACCACAGCCAAAAGCTCTCCGCTTGAAAGCCGCTTTTCAATGTCACGCCGTTCCTCAGGCAGAAATCCTGAACGGTATGCACTGATCCGATGGGATAAAGGGCCGGCTTTTGTTGTCGCCCAGAGCGCGATGAGTTCCGTCAGTTTACGGGACTGGGTATATACAATGGTTCGAAGCCCCCGGCTGACGGCGGCTTTGAGGAGCAGAATGGCATTCTGGGCAGGACCTTCTATGGGATTGATGAAGAGAAGATGCCGCTTCCCCCGGCCGGCGCCGCTTTCCGTGATGCTCTCAACTCCGATTTGAGTCAGTTGCTCAGACAGTCCGGCCGGATTGGATATGGTGGCCGAACTGAACAGGTATGTGGGACGGGTATTGTAGTAGGCACAAATTCGATTCAGCCTTCTGAAGACGTGAGCCATGTGAGAGCCCATGACGCCCCGGTAGGTATGGACTTCATCCACAACGACCATGTGAAGATTCGACAAAAAAGACGACCATAAATGATGATACGGTAAAATGGAGAGATGAAGCATCTCCGGATTTGTTAAGATAATATTCGGCGGATGCTCCCGAATTTTTTTTCTTCTGTGTCCTGCGGTATCGCCGTCATAGACCGTTGCGGTTGGAAGAAGCCCTTCCAGATAAGAGACAGCTTCCTGAAATACCCGGAGCTGATCCTGAGCCAGGGCTTTTAACGGAAAAAGATAGAGCGCCTTTGTCTTTGGATTTTCAAGGATCTTTTCAATGATCGGGAGTGTATAGATCAATGTTTTCCCGCTGGCGGTCGGCGTTGCGACAACCACGGACTTGTTGCTCCGGATCAGGTCAATGGCATGGACCTGGTGGGAATAAAGGTCTTGGATGCCCAGCGCGCTGATGACCTGGGTCAGAGGAGGAGGCCAGGGCTTTTCGAGTTTTCCATATACCGGCTTTTCTTCAGAAATCAAACGATGATAGACCACCTGTCCGCCAAGAAGGGGAGAAGATTTCAGGGCTCTCAGATATTCGCTGATTTCCGACATGAACGTATCCGGTCAGGTATAAATTACCGAGTCGATCCGGTCATACTTGATAAACATAAATCCTTTCTATATATTACCCTTTAATTATTCTTCAACTGAAAATAAGCGATCTCAA
>JBFMEI010000241.1:0-3894 GCA_040753295.1 Thermodesulfobacteriota bacterium
TGACCATGTGCGCCAAAGGGTTGTATAACGGTCCTTGCGGGGGAACCAACAAAGGAAGTTGTGAAATCAACGCGGATCAGCCTTGTGCCTGGTTTATGATTTATGAAAGGCTTTCGAAACAGGGGCGTCTTGAACTGATTATGGATGTCCATCCGGCCGGTGAATGGAATGATCAGATTCCCCGAACGTTAATTCAGCCCGGATATTCGAAGACGGATAAAGCCGGTAAAAAGTGAACAAGAAACAGCAGAAGCTGGTATATTTAAAAGATAACGCGAAAATCGAATAGAGGAACCCGAAAATGAAATCAGGAAGCAATTTGGAAAAAATATTAAGAGCCGGACATTTTGCGTTCACGGGTGAATTGGGGCCTCCGAGAGGTGCCAATGCTCACGAAGTGAGGAAAAAAGCGGCTTACCTGAAGGGTAAGGTCGATTCGGTCAACATTACGGATAATCAGACCGCAATGGTCCGAATGTCCAGCTGGGCGGCTTGCCTTCTTTTGATTCAGGAAGGAATTGAACCGAACTATCAGATGGTATGCCGCGACCGGAACCGACTTGCCATGCAGTCGGATATTCTGGGCGCCTATGCCCATGGAATTCGGAATATCCTTTGCCTTTCCGGGGACCATTGCAAATTTGGAGACCATCCTCAGGCGAAAGGGGTTTTTGATATCGATTCCATGCAGTTGATCGCCATGGTGAAGCAGATGCGGGATGATGGAAAATTCATGAGCGGAGCCGATCTGGATGAAGCCCCGAAAATGTTTATCGGCGCAGCGGCAAATCCTTTTGCCGACCCTTTTGAATGGCGTGTTTACCGTCTGGCAAAGAAAATCAAAGCCGGTGTGGATTTCATTCAAACCCAGTGTATCTATAACATGGAAAAATTCAAAAAATGGATCCAACAGGCGAATGATATGGGACTTACCGAAAAGGCGTTCATTTTAGCCGGCGTCACTCCCATGAAAAGCGTCGGGATGGCCAAGTATATGAAAAATAAGGTTCCGGGTATGGATGTACCGGATGAAGTCATCAAGCGCCTCGAGGGAGTAGAAAAGAAAAAGCAAGGGGAAGAAGGGATTAGAATGGCCTGCGAGCAGATCGAGGAATTCAAGTCCATGAAAGGGGTATCGGGTGTCCATCTGATGGCGATCGAATGGGAACATATGGTTCCTGAAATTGCTGAGCGGGCCAAGGTGCTGCCAAGACCGAAAGTCGAATAGCAGAAGTACAAAGACCCCGGACCTGCATTCATTATTTCCCCGGCATCAGAAAGGAGAAGCCCGGTTTTTAAAAAAATCGGGCTTTTTTTATTTGATCCGCAGCAGGAAGCGATGCGTTTTGCTTGAGGAAGCCTATTTAAAATCGATAACCGATTGCACCCATCGTTGGAATCTGATAAAAACCTAAATTGAGCGTTTTAAATCATGACAAGGAAGTTAAAAACAATAAATTCATATGGATATCCTAAAAAAGAATATTTCCAGACATACCCAACAGGTATCAGATTCTCCAATTAAAGAATGTCATGATTTAAAACCCTTTGGGATTGCCGATTTTGCCGAACCTGCGGCGTCATCGGGGACTGGGCATACTCCAGTATTGCCCAGCTCCCTCTTCCTTGCATCTTCAGCAACCTCAACAATCGCTCAACTTAGGAAAAACAAAAATCGGCATTTCAATTTCAATGGATATTGCGATACGGACAGGGCCAGGTGGATCTTTTGACATGGAAAGGAGAAAAAAATGAATGGAATTAAGAAAATTATGGTTGCCCTTGAATTTACGGAGTTGTCCGAAGAAGTCTTTATCTATGCGGCCGGACTTGCCTCCAGACTGGACGCCCAGTTGATTGTTGCCAATGTCATCGATTCCAGAGATGTGGATGCCGTATCCAGAATTGCCAACATGGGATATGGAATTGAAAGCGGTCGCTATGTGAAGGAAATGAAATCAGAACGGAAACAGCTTCTGGATGACATGATCAGCAAATCCTCTTTTTCATCAAATCGGGTAAAGGAGGTTTTCAAGGTGGGAAGGCCGGCAAATGAACTCCTGAAAGTTGCGGTTAAGGAGCAGGTGGATATGATTGTTATGGGGCTGAAAGCGCACACGGAATTCGAGCATTTTTTTGTCGGATCGGTAGCAGACAAGCTGTTTCGCCGCTCTCCGGTAACGCTTGTATCCTATCGGAGTAAAAAGCAGGCAGCCCGCTTGAAAAAACGGATCCTGGGCGATTGATCGATCAGGGGATTTGGGTGTTGATCTGAACCCGAGTCATAGCCGCTTTAATGAAAGAGAAACGGTAATGGAAAAAATGATCCTTGACCTTGAAAAGGTAAATCAGTTGAATGAAGAAGGATGTCCGGCATGCGGTAAAAAATTCACACTGGGGGATACCGTGGTTCTGGCGTGCGGTGCATGGGAGGGTGGAGCCAAATATATTCACATCAGCGAAGCGGTATTCGATCAGAAGGAAAAAGCCTTTATAGAACGTCGATGCTATGAGGCCCGTTGAACGGATCAAGGGCTAAAGACCGATTCCTTCTATTCCTTCTCCACAATCCGGACAACGGCTGTTTCTGATATTATATTGCCGAATATAAAACCCCCACCGATCGATGAGCATCTTTCCACATCGATTGCAGAACGTTTTTTCCCCATCGATACCCGGAATATTTCCGGTATAGACATATTTTAACCCGGCGGCAATTCCGATCTTTCGGGCAGATAGGAGAGATTCAACAGATGTTGCACCCCGATCCAGAAGACGGTAAGTGGGATGGAATCGGCTGATATGCCAGGGGGTTTCCGGACCGACGGATCGAACAAGAAAATCAGCCATTTTTTTCAATTCTTCTTCATCATCATTTAATCCCGGGATGACCAGGGTTGTAACCTCTATGAAAATTCCCAGGGATTTCATATACCTCAGATTCTCTTTAACCGGTTCAAGCTTTGCCCTGCACCTTTTTTTATAAAATATATCGGTAAATGCCTTGAGATCCACATTGGCTGCATTCAGATAGGGATGTATGGTATCAAGGGCTTCCCGAGTCATATATCCGTTGGTTACAAAGACATTTTTAAGCCCCTTTTCATAAGCACGTTTTGCGGTGTCATAAGCGAATTCAAAATAGACCGTGGGTTCGGTATATGTATATGAAATGCTTTTGCATTTTGCTTTGATGGCCGCCTCCACCACCTCATCCGGGGTGACGGAGTCGCCTGAAATCATTCCTTTTCGATTTGAGGGCATCTGGGATATATCCGCGTTCTGACAGAAGTCGCATTTAAAATTACATCCGACAGTGGCGATGGAATAGGAGGCGCTTCCGGGCAGAAAATGGAAAAGCGGCTTTTTTTCAATAGGATCGATGTGCCTGGCGATTAATCGTCCATAGACCAGACTTTTCAATACCCCGGATTGGTTCTCACGGACACCGCAGATTCCACGGGTTTCATTTTTAATGATGCAATGATGATTGCAAAGACGGCACTTGACAGTCAGATTCTCCAGCGATTCATATAACATGGCATTCATAAACAGCTCCCTTTGGACGCAATGGATCACTCAGGATCAATGAATCAACCGGCAATGGCACTTGGAGTCTGCTTTGCCCTTAATTCGAGTGGAAGAATCCGTGTTCCGAATTTTGGAACAAGGGTTGCCGCCATTCCGATAAATGCACCGAACGGGGAATAATGAAATAAGGGAAATTCTTCAATTCGACGGATAAGGCGGTTGTTGGATACCGGAAACTGACATACGGTTTTCCAGGAGATGGGAATTTTTCCCGCAATGTCATAAATGTTTCGTTTAAGCTCCCAGATGCTGAAGAATCGGGCATGGTTGTAAATGCTTGGAGTGAATATCCCTTTCAACCTC
>JBFMEI010000242.1:0-3889 GCA_040753295.1 Thermodesulfobacteriota bacterium
TGAAAGAATGTCATTATTTAAAACCCGTTGGGATTGCCGATTTTGCCGAACCTGCGGCGTCATCGGGCACCGGGCATACTCCAGTATTGCCCGGCACCCTCTTTCTTGCATCTTCTGCAACCTCAACGATCGCTTAATTCAGGTATCATAAATAAAAAGCATCCCCAAGTCCATATGCATTTTCATCGGATTATCACCTTGACAACCCCTCCTCTATTTTTCTATAAATTTCAGACTGCATTGGTAGAATACATGGAGGGATGTTGAATCAAAACCCCATTATTCGGATTGATGACCTTTATCTTTCCTTTGGCGGCGTCCAGGCGCTTACCGGAGTGAGCACCCTTCTTCTGAAGGGCGAGATCCTGGCTATTATCGGGCCCAATGGTGCCGGGAAAACATGCCTTCTCAACTGCATCAGCCGGTTTTATACCCCCCAGGAAGGACAGATCACCTTCAACGATATGGACATCACCCGCCTCCCCACCCATCGCGTTGCGGCACTTGGAATCGCGAGGACATTCCAGAATATTGAATTATTCAAAGGAATGACGGTTCTTGACAACATCAAACTGGGAAGACATGCATTCTTAAAATCCGGAATATTTTCAGACCTCATCTATTACGGAAAAAGCCGGCGGGAAGAACTTTTACTCCGGGGAGAGATTGAAGAAAGAATCATCGATCTTCTCGAAATCGAAGCGGTTCGGAAACGGATTGTTGGAACTCTCCCGTATGGACTTCAGAAACGGGTGGAACTGGCCAGGGCCCTTGCCATGCGGCCTAAAGTCCTTCTGCTGGACGAACCCATGGCAGGTATGAATCTGGAAGAAACCGAAGATATGGCCCGATTCATCATTAATGTAAACCGCATGTGGGAGGTCAGCATTATCCTGGTGGAACACGACATGGGTGTGGTCATGGATATCTCAAACCGGGTCTGTGTCCTGGAGTTTGGAAGGAAAATCGCCGAGGGGACCCCGGAAGAGGTTCAGAAAAATCCGGAAGTCATCCGGGCCTATCTGGGTGCAGACCAGTTGGCTCAGGCCAGGCTTTAGGATCTGGGGGTTTTTTTAATGGAAGCGGCCAAAACAGTTTCTGAAAAAATACCTCAAACTCTTCCGGCTCTTCTGAAGCGGAATGCTGAAGAATTCGGAGACCGGCGAGTCGCCCTCCGTGAAAAAGAATTCGGCATCTGGCAATCCGTTACCTGGAGTCAATATTTTCACCATGTCCGGGAACTCTCTTTAGGATTAATTTCTCTGGGCCTCAAACCCGGCCAGTCCCTGGGGGTCATCGGCGACAACCGGCCGGAATGGATCTATTCGGAATTGGCCGCCCAGGCATGCGGCGCCATTCCATTCGGAATTTTTCAGGACTCCATTCTCTCGGAGGTCGCCTATATCATCGACCATTCCCAGGCATCTATGGTGGTGGCGGAAAATCAGGAACAGGTCGATAAAATTCTTGAACTCAAGGAAAAGCTCCCGAATCTGAAAAAAATCATTTTCACGGATCCCAAAGGACTTTGGGATTATCACGACCCCCTTCTGATCGATTTCAACCAGGTCAAAGAGATGGGGAAAATTCTCGACAGGGAAAAGCCCGGCCTTTTCGAAAAGAACATCGCTTCGATCCGGAAAGAGGATCTTGCCGTCATTTGTTATACTTCCGGAACCACAGGAAATCCAAAAGGAACGCTTCTGACCCATGAAAATATTCTGAGCATGGTCGGGGCCCTCAACCAGGTGGACCCCAAATCTCCGGATGATCAGTTTTTATCCTTTATCCCGCTCCCCTGGATCGTGGAGCAGATGATGAGCGTTTTTTCGGCGTTGTATTCGGGGTATACGGTGAACTTTCCCGAAGAACCGGAAACCGCCATGGCAGACCTGTATGAAATCGCACCCACGCTGATGGTGGCCTCTCCGCGCATGTGGGAAGGGATCTCCCGTCAGGTCATGGTGAAACATCTGGACGCCTCTTTCTTCAAATCGATTATCTATGACCTCTGCCTCCCCATCGGATACCGGTGGGCGGATTTTAAATTTGAAAAAAAGAGCCCGCCCTTTCACTGGAAAATTCTCTATTCTCTCGCCTATGCTGCGATGTTTCGCGCGTTGAGAGATCGGATCGGATTTTCAAAAATTCGAACTGCGATGACCGGAGGGGCTGCGCTGGGCCCGGATGTGTTCCGTTTCTTCCACGCCCTTGGAGTCAATTTAAAGCAGATTTACGGACAAACCGAGGTTGCGGGATACTCCACGATCCATCGGGATGGAGATATTATCTTTGATTCCGTTGGAATTCCGGTTCCCGCAGCAGAAATTAAAATCTTTGATCCGGATAATGAAGGGGTCGGCGAAGTGATTTCAAGAGGCCCCGGTCTTTTCAAAGGATATCTCAAAGATGAAGAAGCAACCCGGAAAACCATTGTCGACGGGTGGCTTCACTCCGGAGATGCCGGATACTTCACCCCGGAAGGACACCTTGTGATTATCGACCGGGTGAAAGACCTCATGCGCCTGAAAAGCGGCGCCCGGTTTTCCCCCATGTTCATCGAAAACAAGCTCAAATTCAGCCCATATATCATTGAGGCGGTGGTTCTGGGGCATGAGCGGGATTACGTAACCTCAATGATCTGCATCGATTATAAACATACGGGGAAATGGGCTGAAGAGCATCGGATCAGTTATACCACCTATTCGGATCTTACCGCAAAGCCGGAAGTCTATGACCTGATTGAAAAAGAGGTCGCCCGGGTCAATGCATCCCTTCAGGAAAAAGCCCGGATTCAAAAATTCCTCCTTCTGTACAAGGAACTGGATCCTGACGATGAAGAATTGACCCGAACCAAAAAGATCCGAAGATCCTTCATCAGCCAGAAATATTCCCGTGAAATCGAAGCGCTTTACGGCACCGGCGACATGATCCCCATCGAAGCCCGAGTCCGATACCAGGACGGGAAGATTGCAGTGCTTCGATGCGAACTGGCGATTCGGACGATGAAAGATCCGAAGTCATACGAAACGATTCTGAAAAAACGGGGGATTTTCCAATCCATTGGAAAAAGGAGAATTTAGGTGCAAGGCGAATTTCTCTATTTCATGCAGTTTTTTCTGTCCGGGCTTTCCATCGGTTCGATCTACGCCTTAGTCGCGCTCGGATTCGTCCTGATCTATAAATCGACTTCCATTTTGAATCTGGCCCAGGGAGAATTCCTTATGGCCGGAGCCTATGTCTGCCTCTCCATGACCATCGATTACGGGCTGAACTTCTATGCTTCTTTTCTGGTCACCATGGCCTTTTCCATTGTTCTGGGGCTTGCTGTCGAGCGTCTTGTCTTAAGACCTCTGATTGGAGAACCCATTATCTCCATTATTATGGTGACTCTGGGGCTCACCTATGTATTCAGGGGAATCGTCATCATGATCTGGGGAAACGATATCCGGCAGTTCAATGTATTCCCGGAACAGCCGGTCGATCTGTGGGGTGTTAAGCTCACCTATCTTTATGTCTGGAGCATGGGGATTTCCTTCTTTCTGCTTACTGTTTTTATTCTGTTTTTCAAGTACACCCGCACCGGGATTTTCATGCGTGCCGTCGCCGATCATCAGACCGCCGCACAAAGCATGGGAATTTCGGTGAAACGCGTATTTGCCATGAGCTGGTGTATCGCCGCCGTCGTCTCGTCCATCGGCGGCATTTTAGTAGGGAATATCGCCGGTGTCGGAGTCGATATCAGCTACATCGGGCTGAAGGTCCTTCCGGCAGTAATCTTCGGAGGTCTCGACAGTATTCTCGGTGCCATCATCGGCGGATTGGTGGTGGGGATCATTGAATTTCTCTCCGCCGGTTATCTGGATCCGTACATTCCGGCCATCAATGA
>JBFMEI010000243.1:0-3889 GCA_040753295.1 Thermodesulfobacteriota bacterium
AAAGGAGACCCCTACGCCCGCGAGGTGACCCAGGCCTGAAGAACACCCTTCACGGTTGGGATTGATCACGGCAATTGCCCCGGTGATGGGAGAAGAGATCCGATGATGATCGGTGACAATGACGTCAATCCCATTAGATTTGGCGGCAATGACGGCTTCATGACTTCCGGAGCCGCAATCCGCAGTAATAACCAGTTGGATTTTTTGAGGAATTAGAAGGCTGGAGACATGAAGAGTCTGGAGTCCATACCCTTCTTTGGATCGATGGGGGATATGGCATAAGACCCTGGCCCCGGCCAATTTAAGGAATTCATATAAACAGGCTGAAGCGGTGATGCCGTCCACATCATAATCCCCGAAGATTAAAATTTTCTCTTTCCGGCAGATCGCCTCAAAAATGCGTTGAACCGCTTTATCCATATCACGGATTGAAAATGGAGATCGAAGCTGATTTAAGCTGGGGGATAAAAAACGCATGGCATCGTGCGCATTATGAATGCTCCGGTTTACTAAAATCGTCGCCACAATCGGATGAAGATCTGTGGCATTCAAAATATTACGGATGGCGACCGGATCAGGCTTCAGAATTTCCCATAATTTGCTCATGAATGAAAAATATCCTAAAACCAGTGATCAGACAAGAATGAATTGACGTTTCATGATTCTATTGCCACCTGAATTCAGGTACCATTAACCCCTTGACCCTTAACACTTCAAAATCTATATTGAACCTAAATTGAGCGATTGTTGAGTTTGCTGAAGATGCAAGGAAGAGGGTGCTGGGCAATACTGCAGTATGCCCAGTACCCGATGACGCAGCAGGTTCGGTAAAACCGGCAATCCCAAAGGGTTTTAAATCATGACATTCTTTAAGCAAAGATCGTGACATCTGTTGGGTATGTCTGAAAATACTCGTTTTTTGTGATATCCATATGAATTTATTATTTTTAACCCCCTTGTCATTATTTAAAACGATCAATTTAGGTTGAACCTTAATATGCAGACCAGATATTTTTATATCAAAACCATCGGATGCCAGATGAATGTTCACGATTCGGATCGGATTGCGGGAATGATGCGAACCTTGGGATATGAACCGATCCTGGACATTGAAAAGGCTGATCTGATTTTTTTCAATACCTGTTCAGTGCGGGGAAAAGCCGAGCAGAAAACATACTCCTTTCTTGGCTCTCTTGCAGAGTTGAAGGAAAGGAATCCCGGACTGATTATCGGCGCCCTTGGTTGTGTGGCCCAGCAGGAAGGGGAAAAGCTCCAAAAAAAAATGCCCCATCTGGATCTTGTTCTGGGAACCCATGGATATCACCGGATCCCGGAACTTCTTGAACAGATTCAAATGAAACGCTGCCGCATATCCGACACATTATGGTGCGAATCCATTGATTCCCTGGAAAATCTCTGTTCTCAGGAGAAGGTTGATCAAGCCGGATCCGGATCTCGATTCGTGACCATCATGCGGGGGTGCGACAACTTCTGTTCCTATTGTGTTGTCCCTCATGTCAGAGGACCTGAACAGAGCCGGGGTTCCGGTAAAATCATCGAAGAGATCGAGCGGGCTGTTAAAGCCGGAGTCAGGGAGGTGACGCTTCTCGGGCAGAATGTCAACAGTTACGGCCGGAAAGAGGGGATTGAATCGTTTCCCACACTCCTTGAACAGGTGAACCGGATTAAGGGCCTTCATCGAATCCGTTTCACTACATCTCATCCCAAAGATCTTTCAGAGGAGCTTATCCGGGCATTTTCCCGCATGGATAAATTATGCCGGCATATCCACCTTCCGGTTCAATCCGGATCCGACCGGATTTTAAAGCGGATGAACCGGAAATATACCCGGGAACATTATATTTCAAAAATCGATTCACTCCGGCAGGTCTGTCCGGAAATCGCCGTTACCACGGATATTATCGTCGGATTTCCCGGGGAAACCGAGGAGGATTTCAAACAGACCTTAACTCTTCTGGAGCAGGTGCAATTTGATGCGCTTTTTGCATTTGAGTATTCGGACAGACCCAATACCCGGGCTTCCGGATATCGAAATAAAATTTCCGAAATCGAAAAACGAAAAAGGCTTCAAGCTCTTATGGATATTCAACAGCAGTATACATTAAAAAAGAATAGAAGCCTGGTGGGGAAGCAAGAAACGATTCTTGTGGATGGAATCAGCAAAAAAGATAAAAGAAAGATTTCGGATGAGTTAAATGAAAAATTTCAATGGACCGGAAGGACATCCACCAACAAGGTGGTAAATTTTATCGCCGAAAACAGTTTATTTTTTAAAGATCGGCTCTTCCCCGGTGCGTTGGTTTGTGTTACTATTGAAAAAGCACATGCCAATTCATTATACGGCAAAGCAATTATCTAAAGGAGACGGGCCATGCTGCATCTGGTCAATATCGCAGGGTTGACCATCGATCCTGCATCCAACACACCCATCATCATCCTGAAGACCCAGGGGGATGAACAGGCGATCCCTATCTGGATCGGGCTTCTGGAGGCAACTTCCATCGCTTCGGTTCTTCAGAATATCCAATTTGACCGGCCCATGACCCATGATCTCTTGAAAAATCTGCTCGATTTACAACATATTCAGGTCATAAAAGTCGAAGTCTGCGATCTTAAAGAGAACACGTTCTTTGCTAAAATCTATCTGGAGTCACCTGATCAGTCGTTTGTGATGGACGCCAGACCCAGCGACGCCATTGCCATTGCCCTTCGCTTCAAAGCCCCGATCTTTGTGGATGATGTCGTCATCGAAAAATCCAAAAAAGGCATGACCGACGCCGAAGCCATCGACAAGAGCGAGGAAGGAAAAAAGTGGGCTGAATATCTGGAGAACCTGTCGCCCGAAGATTTCGGCAAATATAAAGTGTAACAGTTCAATTCAGGGATTTTATCGACAACAATTTTGGGAGGATCAGATGCAAATCGGCATACCCAGGGAGATCAAGACAAAAGAGAATCGAGTGGCGTTGACACCCGCAGGTGTTGAACAGATGATCGGCCATGGACATCAGGTTTTTGTGGAAACCGGAGCCGGATCCGGTTCGGTTTTTTCAGACGACGCTTATATCCGATCCGGCGCAACCATCTGCAGAACCTCCCAGGAGATCTTTGATCACTGTGAGATGGTCATGAAGGTCAAGGAGCCGCTTCCGGTCGAGTATTCCAGAATCAGAAAAGGGCAGACCGTATTCACCTATTTCCATTTTGCCGCATCCGAGGAACTCACGGAAGCCATGGTCAAGTCCGGGTGTATTGCCATTGCCTATGAGACGGTTGAAAAAAAGAACGGATCCCTTCCGCTGTTAACCCCCATGAGCGAAGTTGCCGGAAGAATGTCTATTCTGGCCGGTGCAAAGTATCTGGAAAAAACATTCGGCGGGAACGGGATCCTTCTTTCCGGAGTCCCGGGTGTGGATTCAGGGACCGTTTTAATTGTCGGCGGTGGAGTTGTCGGAACAAATGCCGCAAAAATCGCCTGCGGCCTGGGGGCAAAGGTATATCTTTTGGACACGAGTCTTGAACGGCTTCGATATTTATGTGACGTCATGCCGAAAAACTGTTTCCCTCTGATTTCAAGTCCGGCCAATATCCGGAAGCTTTTAAAAGAAGCAGACCTGGTTGTGGGTGCGGTGCTCATTCCCGGGGCAATGGCTCCCAAACTGATCACCAGAGAAATGCTGAAAATCATGAAAAAAGGATCGGTTATTGTCGATGTGGCCATTGATCAGGGCGGGTGTGTGGAGACGGCAAAGCCCACAACTCATGATAACCCCATCTATGAGGTTGATGGAATCATCCACTACTGCGTCGCCAATATGCCGGGGGCTGTCCCCTACACCTCCACCACGGCGCTGACCAATGCGACTCT
>JBFMEI010000244.1:0-3880 GCA_040753295.1 Thermodesulfobacteriota bacterium
GCATTTTTTGCCTTGACGCGTAGATCATGGCGATATTTGTGGAAAAATCTCCATAGACCGGCACCTTCGGCTCTTCAACATCCGCTTCCCCAGCTTCCGGAGACGGCAGAATCCCGTTTCTGTAGGCAGCCGATACTCCCTCATAAATCATGAATCTGATTTTTTCTTTCATGGATAACGACATGGGTTCCCTTTGAAAAATCTACGGGCTATCCGCGGTACATCCCTTCGATTAACTCCTTGAAGGTCTCATTGACGTTTTTGCGTTTAACCTTCATGGTAGGAGTGACTTCACCGTCTTCTTCATAAAGCTTTTTGGGAAGGATTTTAAATTTCTTTATTTGTTCCACTCTGGAAAGGGCTTCATTCACCCGGTCGATCTCCTTTTGGATCAGAGTTATAATTCCAGGATCCTGGGTGAGATCCTTGTAAGTTGAAAACTGGATTTTATTGTCCTGAGCATATTTGACCACATTGTCTTCATCAATAATAATGAGGCAGGTCAGATATTTTCGTCGATCTCCAATCACCACTGCATCATTGATGTAGATGCTGGCCTTCAACTGATTTTCGATATACTGGGGTGTAATATTTTTTCCGCCGGCAGTAACGATGATATCCTTTTTACGGTCTGTAATCCGCAAAAATCCCTCTTCATCGATCTCCCCCACATCTCCTGAATAAAGCCATCCGCATTTCACCGTTTCCGCTGTTGCCTGGGGATTTTTAAAATACTCTTTAAATACTCCAGGAGATTTCACCAGAATTTCACCATCTTCCGCAATTTTGATTTCCGCTCCGGTAAGGGGTTGCCCCACCTTCCCGAATTTGATGCGTCCGGTCCTTGAAATCGTCGTGACTCCGGTCCCCTCGGTTTGACCATATCCTTCCACCAGATTGACGCCGATGCCCTGAAAAAAGAGCAGGATATCCGGTGCAATGGGCGCTGCTCCTGAGTATGCAATTCGAATCCGGTCAAACCCCATCCGCTCTTTGAGTTTTCTGAAAACAGCCAGATAAGCCATTCGATAAAGGAAAGACAGATAAAATGGGATCGGTTTGAAATTCATCATCATGGAGGCACGTTTTTTCCCGATGGCGACCGAAAGCTGATAGATCATTTTCTTGAAATATGTGGCATCCGACATGCGGATCTGGATGGCGCTGTAATATTTTTCCCAGATCCTTGGAACCGCATGCCCTATGGTTGGGGATACCTCCATCATATTCTGGGTGACTGTATCCGGTTTTTCGATAAAGTTGACGATATATCCGCAGGTAATGTGTCCTAAAACCGTGAAGAGCTGTTCGAAAATGTGGCATAGCGGAAGAAAAGAAAGGATTTCATCGGTTTCATACATGGGGTTGTCACTGGTGATCGCCCATCCCATCCAGACGCAGTTGGTATGGGTAAGGACAGCCCCTTTGGGAGGTCCTGTAGTCCCGGAGGTGTAAATCAGAACCGATGCATCCTCTTCCCGGATTTCCCCAATTCGTGCTTCAAAAAGTCCTGGATCAGATCGAAATGCTTTTTCTCCGATTTCAAGAAGCGCATCAAAAGTGATGACCATGGGATCTTTGAAATGTTTGAGCCCTTCGGTTTCCCAGACGATCACATTTTTCAGATTCGATACATTATCTTTGAATTTGAGATATTTGTCGAGCTGCTCCTCATTTTCAACAAAAAAGAATTTGGATTCCGAATGGGATACCACATACTCCACCTGAGGCCATGCGCTTGTGGCGTAAATCCCCGTAGTGGCGGCTCCGCAGCACTGAATTCCAAGATCTGCATAGACCCATTCCGGACAATTATCCCCGATAACCGCCGCCCGGTCCCCTTTCTGCAACCCCATCGACATCAGAGCACAGCTTACGCGCCTTACGATTTCGAAATAATCGTTCCAGGATATGTCATGCCAGAGTCCGTATTCTTTTTTCCGCATGGCAACGCGGCTGCCGTATTTCTTTACAGCATTCAGAAACAGGGCCGGAACCGTCTTTCTTCTTTCTTCCGTCATCTCCACGCCTTTTTCCGCTTCCAGCGCTGATACCCTTTTGCAGATTCATCGGATCGGATTCCCATGTAAAATTCCCGGACATCCTTATTCTCCAGGAGTTCTCCGGCCCTCCCTTTCATCACAAAGCGTCCGTTCTCAATAATCAATCCATAATCCGAAATGGAAAGCGCCATGCGGGCATTCTGTTCGACCAGTAAAATCGTAACCCCTTCGGCGTTGATGGTTTTGATAATTTGAAAGATTTCTTTAACCAAAATCGGTGAAAGTCCCAGGGACGGCTCATCCAGGAAAAGAAGTTTCGGGCGGCTCATGAGGGCCCGCCCGATGGCCAGCATCTGCTGTTCACCACCGGACAGAGTTCCTCCCCATTGTTTTTCGCGTTGTTTCAACACGGGAAAATACCGATAGACACGCTCCATATCTTCCATGATCCTGTATCGTTCGTTTCGAGTGTAAGCTCCCATCAAGAGGTTCTCAAATACAGTAAGTTCCTCAAAGATTTCTCTCCCTTCCGGAACATGGGAAATCCCCATCCTCACGATCTCCTCAGTATCTTTCCCGTCGATTCTTTTTCCTTCAAAATAAATAGACCCTTTATCCGGCTGGTCTTCGATCAATCCCATGATCGTTTTCAGAATCGTGGACTTTCCTGAGCCGTTTGTCCCTAAAATCGTGGTGATGGTCCCTTTTTCAACAGAAAGGGATGCTCCCCGGATGGCGTAGATCAGATCATAGTAGGTTTCGATGTTCTTGATTTCAAGGATGGGAGCCAAAATCCATCTCCTCTCCCAAATAGGCGCGAATCACCTCGGGATGCTTCTGAACCGATTCCGGAGAGCCCTGAGTTACCATTTTACCAAAATTAATCACCAGGATCCGGTCGGAGATATCCATGACCATGTTCATATCATGTTCGATGAGCAGTATGGTGATCCCAAGCTCATCCTGAATATCTTTAATCCAAAATATCATATCCTGCTTTTCTTCGGAGTTCATCCCGGCACACGGTTCGTCCAGAAGAAGCAATTCAGGTTCCGTAGCAAGGGCGCGGGCCAGTTCTACCACCTTTTGAACCCCATACGGAAGAGCACCGACAATCTGATTCCTAAACACCTGAAGATCCAGAAAATCGATGATCTCTTCGGCCCGACGCCGATGATGAACCTCCTCCTTTCCTGCAAAGGATCGCCTTCCCCACATGAAAACGCCTCGAAAGAGTCCGGTTTTGAGATGATTGTGCCGCCCCAGCATGATATTTTCCATGGTGTTCATGTGTCGGAAGAGCTCGATATTCTGGAAGGTCCTGGCAATTCCCAGGCGCGCGATTTTATCCGGTCTCAGTTTCTCAATCCGTTCTTCTTTAAATATGATCTCTCCTTCCTCCGGGCGATAGATTCCGTTGATGCAGTTAAAGAGGGTGGTTTTCCCGGCTCCGTTGGGGCCGATGATGGAAAATATCTCTCCCTTCCGGACTTCAAAGCCGATATCATTCAACGCTCTGAGTCCCCCAAATGAAATCGAGAGATTGTTAATTTGGAAAAAGGCCATGAAGGATTGAAAACTATCGGGGCCTCCGGGAATGATCCGCGAAAGCCCCGCTTTCTTTATTGAATGGTCATCCAGTCCGTGAGTCGCTCAGCCGCGCCGCCTTCCAGACATTTGACCAGATAGGTCTGGTTCTGCCCCTGCCTGCAGGAAGGGTCATTGGCATTGAACGGTTTATAAGTGATCTTTCCTGAAATCCCCTGAAAATCCTTGATTTTCTCCATCTCGCTCACCAGCTTTTCACGGGTCAAATCCTTGCCGCATCGTTTAATCCCTTCCACCAGGGGTTCGGCAAATGCGATCCCTGCATAGTA
>JBFMEI010000245.1:0-3853 GCA_040753295.1 Thermodesulfobacteriota bacterium
ATCGGAAAAGCACAGCAGAACGTAAGGGCCCGGTACACATTCCTGATGATTGCCGCAAAAAGTTTCACCGGATAAAACGTTTTCAGTCGTAATGGAAATAGAGCCCACATCCTCGATGGCGTCACGGGAGTTGGCGGCAAGGTTGGTCAGGATCTGATCGATTTGAGTGGGATCCATAAAAACGGTCCATAGATCGGCACCTTTTTCAATCTTTAGATCGATATCCTCACCAATCAGCCGCTCGATCATGAATCGGGAGTCTTCTAATTTTTTGTTAAGATCCATTGCGGTGGGTCGAGCAGCCTGCTTCCGGGAAAAGCCTAAAAGCTTTTTGACCAACTCTGCGGATCGAAGGGATGTCTTGATGATTTCGTCGATATCGTTGATGAGGGGATCATTGGGATTTTCAACGCGTCCTCTTGCCATCTCGCTGTACCCCAGGATAATACTAAGCATGTTGTTGAAATCATGGGCGATACCGCCCGCCAATGTGCCGATGGCTTCCAACTTCTGGGATTGCTGGAGTTGGATTTCGAGGGCTTTGTGTTCATCGATATCGATCACTGCGCAGCGGATATACCTTGCTTTTCCCTCGCCGGTGGATAAGGCCATACTCTGGAACTCCGCCCAGAATTCAATCCCCTCTCTTTTTTTCATTCGGAGTTCGCATACTTTTCTCGTTTCGGATTTCAGAACTTGGTTTCGATGGGAAAGCCATGTCTCCAAATGGCCCGGTGATAGAAAAGAAAATATGGATCTGTTCATCAGGCTCCCACGCTCGACCCCCAGAATCGCCGCCACCGTCAGATTGGCCTCCATGATCACGCCCTGTTCGTTAAGGGTGAGATAGCCCACCGGAGCGAAATCGAAGAGGTCGAAATACTTTTCCAAAGAGATGGATAGCTCCTCCTGCGTCTTTCGAAGCTCCTCATTTTGCATCTCCAGTTCGATCTGATAGACCCTCAGCTCCTGGAGAATACGGCCGGTGTCTTGATCCAGATCGTTACGCCCAAGAGCGGCACCCAGCGCATTTTCCGCACTTTGACGCAAAGCCTCCAGTCGCTTATCTCCGCCTTTTTCCATCTAAGCGCTCCCGGAAACATCCTCCATGGCCAGGAGAATGAGTTCCTTTTTTTCTTTTTCTCTTAATAATTTTCTGGCATTGAGCCTGAACTTCCGGCGGGTTCCGTTTTGAAGTTTCTGTTCAATCAGATAATCGTCAAAGGCCGAATTTTCCGACAGCGTTTCTTCCAGAAGCTTTCTAAGCTCCGGTATATCCCAGAGTTTTGCTTCCAGATCGAAAATGAAGCGGCCCACGGTGGATTCAGGTTTCAGGCTGAATTTTTGATAAAAAGTCCGGTTAGCGGAGATGATTTTCAGGTCGCCGGCCAGCACCACAAGGGGTTCGCGAAGCGTTTCGATAATGCTTTCGGCATACTGTTTGGCATCCTGAAGGGCTTTGTTGAGAGCGTCGATTCTTTCCTCGGCTTTTTTCTGAACATCAACATCTAAAAAAGTAATCACCACCCCTTCAATCACGTTTTCAAGGGTCCGGTAGGGAAGTATCCGCATCAGGTACCACCGGTCTTCTACGGATTGGACTGCAACCTCTCTGGGGACAAGGGTCCTTATAACGCTTTCGATTTCAGTTAAAATAGTGTCCTGCTTCAACGTGGATGCGATGTCGCTGATGAGCCTGCCCCTGTCCGAGTCGATGAGGCGAATCACGCGTGCAATATGAGAAGTGAAGCGTTTGACCCGCATCTCGTTATCCAGAAAAAGAGTGGGGATTTCCAGGCTGTCCATCAAATTGCGCATGTCGTTGTTGGTCCGGGAGAGTTCTTCGATTTTCCCATGGAGTTCGGTATTGACCGTTACAAGTTCCTCGTTCAACGATTGCTGTTCCTCCTTGGAAGTCTCCAGTTCTTCATTGGCGCTCTGCAGTTCTTCGTTGGTGGATTGGAGTTCTTCGTTGGTAGACTTGAGTTCCTCGTTGGCGGTTTCCAGTTCCTCGATGGTCGTCTGCAGGCTTTCCTTGGTGTACTGCAGTTCCTTTTCGAGTTTTTCAACTGATTCATCTTTGGTCCGCTTGGACGCTCGAGATTTCCGCGTCACTTTTTTCATGCTTTCGGCAGCCTCGAAGGAGACCAGAAAAAAGTTCGGGGCGGTCCCGGACGCACTGATGGGTCTTACCCTTAAACGGATCCTCCGGGTTTCACCGTTAGTCTTGACCTCCAGATTCTCCGTGACGACCTCCGATAGCCCTGTGGCCGCCCTGTGCAGGGAGAGCATCAGATCGGTTTTCAGGCCCTCTCTGGCCATCTCGACGATGTTCATCTTGGCCTCCCCCGGCGCCGGCTCCAGGTACATCCCGGTGCGGCCGTGAACAAAAAGGATCTCTCCTTTTTCATTAACGATGGCGCTCGGCGGTGCAAAGCTTTCGATCAACGCTTTTTCAGCCACTTGGGTTATGGTTTGTGCCGGGTTATTCGGGAGTGTCATGGTCATTTCCTTTTCGACCGGAGGGACGATGGGAAATTCCAGGAAATCAGGCGCCTTGATCGACACGGACCTACGCTTGAAGATCTTCCATTTACGGTCCAGGGCCGTGAAAAGCTCCATCTGGCTTCCAACAGCCTCGGAAGACCCCAGGAACAGAGTTCCTTCGGGGTTCAAAGCGTAATGAAAAAGAGGTAACAGCCTCTTCTGGAGAGTGGCGTCCAGGTAGATCAACAAGTTGCGGCAGCAGATGAGATCAAGCTTGGTAAAGGGAGGGTCCTTGAGGATGTTCTGGGGCGCGAACACCACCATCTCCCGGATTTCTTTACCGATACGGTATGTATCGTTCTCTTTGATGAAAAATCTTTTAAGCCGCGACGGATTCACATCCACCAAGATGCTTTCGGGATAAGACCCCTTCCGGGCGGTTTCAATGGCCTCCATGTCGATGTCCGTGGCAAAGATCTGCACATCAAGACTCATATCCATCTCTTTCTGGCATTCGCTGATCAGGATGCCGATGGAGTAGGCTTCCTCACCCGTGGAGCAACCCGGTACCCACACCCTGAGGGAATGGTTTTGGGTTTTGCGGCGGATCGTGCCGGGCAGTACCTTTTTCTTCAGGACCTCAAAGGCTTCCGGATCTCTGAAAAAGTTGGTCACTCCGATCAGCATCTCTTTAAACAAGGAATGAATTTCCTGAGGATTTTCATGGAGAAAGCGGATGTATTTCTGCAGGCTGTCAAGGTGATGAAGGTTCATCCGCCGTTCGATGCGCCGGATGATGGTGTTGGACTTGTAATGGGAGAAATCGTGTCCTGTATGCGTTCTCAGTAGAATAAAAATTTTCTGCAGATCATGGGGAACGGCGGTATGGTTCTTCGATATTCTGAAAAAGAATTTCTTGCCGGACTGTCTGGCATAAGTGATCAGGCACTCGGGCATTTTTTCCGGCGGCAGGACGAAGTCTATGAGGCCGGTAGCGGCAGCGGTGCTCGGCATACCGTCGAATTTAGCGGATTCGGGTGCCTGGACAAGCGTCAGGCCCATCTCTCCCTTGATTTCTCTCAGACCGAGTGTGCCGTCGGTTCCCATTCCGGACAGGACAATCCCTATGGCCTTGTCCCTTTGATCCTGGGCCAAAGTTCTGAAGAAAAAATCGATGGGTTTTCTGACGCTCCTTATCTCCTGGGGTTCCATCAATTGGAGCGTGGCGTTTAAAATGGCGATTTCCCGGTTTGGGGGAACGATATAGATATTGTCGGGCTTGACTTTGGTTCCGTCCGTGGCGTGGACAACGGGCATCGAAGTATACCTGCGGATCAGCTCCGGCATGATGCTGACATGGGTAGGG
>JBFMEI010000246.1:0-3848 GCA_040753295.1 Thermodesulfobacteriota bacterium
CAGACCTGTTGCGGGCTTCCCCTGATGATGGCAACAGAGGAGGAGACCGCAAAAGAGGTTGCAGTTCAAAATTTGAACGCATTTTCGGATACGCTTTCCAGTCCCATCATCACCCTGTGCGCTTCCTGCGCCTCACACTTGAAGCACAACTATATCAAGCTGTTTGAAAAGGATTCGAATCCACCGAAAAACCTGCATCGCTTTACTGAAAAGGTTATTGATTTCAGTTCCTATATGAAAACGGTATTAAAAATTTCACCTGAACGATTTCTCCCTTCCGGCAAGCAGGTGGCCTATCATGCGCCCTGCCATTTGTGCCGGGGGATGAATGTCCGCAATGAACCGAGACAGCTCATATCCGACGCCGGGTTTCAATATATTCCCTCAAAGGATGAAGAGGTCTGCTGTGGATTCGGAGGCTCTTACTCCATCGATTTCCCGGAAATTTCGGCAGAAATATTAAAACAAAAGCTCGACCATGTGGAAGCCTCACCTGTCGATATTTTGGTTACCGATTGTCCGGGATGCGTCCTTCAACTCAAAGGGGGGATGAATAAGCGAAAAAGCCGGATTGAGGTAAAACATATCGCGCAACTGTGCGCCGATTCCATTTTGCAGGAGATAAAATCATGAAAGAGTTCACCCAAAACCAGATCAGTGCATTGGCTTCATTCGTTGAGCCGGACCGGTTCTCCACGGGTCAGTCAAACCGTGAACTTCACATTCGAGACATCTCGGCCCATGTAGGGGTTCTTCCCGCAGGAATTATCTGGCCGGTCAATACCAAAGAGGTTTCCCGGATTCTGAATTGGGCCTATGCCGAAGAGATCCCGGTAACCCCTTGGGGAGCCGGAACCAGCACCGAGGGAAATCCTGTTCCGACCGTTGGTGGTCTTGTTATGGATATGACCCGGATGAACCGGATATTAGAGATCCGGCCTAAAGATCTTCAGGCTGACGTGGAACCGGGGGTGCTCCGAAAAGAACTGAATCGACATACCGGCAAACATGGCCTTTTCTTTCCTCCAGACCCCGGTGCAGACGCCACCATCGGTGGCATGATCGCCAATAACGCCTCCGGAGTTCAAACCGTCAAATACGGCGCCACCAAGGACTATATCATGCGCCTGACAGTGGTTCTTCCTCAGGGACAGATTATTCAAACCGGATGCCGGGCCAGAAAATCCTCTTCCGGATACGATTTGACTCGACTCTTTGTCGGCTCGGAAGGAACCCTTGGGGTTGTCACCGAAGCCACACTTCGCCTTGCAGGAATTCCGGAGCATCACCTGGCCATCACCATCACCTTTGATGATCTTTCCAAAGCCTCGGAAGCTGTGGCGGTTTTAATCGGATCGGGCCTTGAGCCGGCTGCCCTGGAACTGCTGACACCCGGACTTATCGGCCTTATGAACCGGGAAAAACAACTCGGCCTCCCTGAGGTTCCATCCTTGTTCTGTGAATTTCACGGGGTCAGCAAGGGGATACTCAATGAAGCGGTTGGGGTAGCCCGGGAATTGTGCGATACCCTTGGTGCCACGGGGTTTAAATATGCCATTGAAGAAGGGCATCGAAAAGAGCTTTGGAGAGCCCGTCATGAGGCATGGGAGACCATCCATCGTGCCCATCCTGGAAAAGAGACCCTCATCGTGGACGCTGCGGTCCCCATCTCTCGATATCCTGAAATGATCGTCTATTCTCAGAAACTTCTCGATGAGAAAAAATCCATCGGATATGTATTCGGACATGCAGGAGATGGAAATCTGCATGTGGTTTTAGTCGGGGATTTAAAGGACGATCATGAATGGCAAACCCTTGAAGAAATCAACCGTCATATTGTCTCCCAGGCCATTCGTCTCGGAGGAACCTGTACCGGAGAACATGGTGTCGGGATCGGAAAGCGTCAGTTCATGACTATGGAACATGGAGAAAGCTATCAACTGATGCGACAGATCAAAATCCTTGTGGACCCGAAAGGGCTCATGAATCCGGGAAAAATATTTTAACCTAAATCGCTCAATTTAGTCAAAACTTAACCTGAGATTAATTAAATTCACCCAATATGAAAGGACGCATGGAATGAAGGTATCTTTTATCGGAATGGGAACCATGGGAGCTCCTATGGCACTTAATATTTTAAAGGCCGGCTTTTCCCTGACGGTTCACAACCGGACGCGCTCAAAGGAAGAGGCGCTGGAAAAAGCCGGGGCAAAAAGAGCCGGATCCCCGATGGATGCCGCATTATCTGCGCAGGTCGTTATAACCTGTTTAAGCGATACGCCGGATGTGGAAGCCGTTGTTCTGGGTGAAAACGGAATCATCCATGGGGCTTCTCCCGGGACCATTCTGGTGGATATGTCGACCATCAGCCCCGGAGCCACACGGAGTATGGGAGATCACCTGGCTGAAAAGGGGATTAAAATGGTGGATGCGCCGGTTTCAGGAGGATCCGAAGGAGCGATCAAGGGAACCCTTTCCATTATGGCCGGCGGAGACGCATCCGACTTTCAGACCGTTCTGCCTGTATTAAAATCGATGGGGAAAACAATCCGGCATATCGGTTCATTGGGCTCAGGACAGATGACCAAAGCCATCAATCAAATCATTATCGCCGGTGCATACTGGAGCGTCGCAGAGGGAATGGCACTTGGAATCAAAGCCGGGCTTGATATGGAAAAAGTTCTGGAAGCGCTCGGGGGCGGCGCGGCAGCCTCCTGGATATTGACAAACCGTTCGTCCAATATGATTAAAAACAGCTATCCTCTGGGATTCAGGGTCAAACTCCACCGGAAAGATCTGAATATTGCTTTAGAGGCTGCCCGCGAAATGGGGGTCACCCTTCCCATCGGTGCATTTATCGAACAGATGGAAACCAGCCTCATTACCCAGGGGAACGGCGACGAAGATATCTCGGCCCTGGCTCGAATCGTGAGAAAGCAGTCTGGAATCAAATGAAATGCGATCGATCTGATGAGAACCGGCTCGAGAATTCCGGCATTTACACGTTGAAGCGGAAATGGACAATTTCCCCGTCCTGAACCAGATACTCCTTGCTTTCCAGCCTCAGTGCGCCATGTCCCTTGCAGGCAGAGAGGGACCCATCTCTTTTAAAATCAACAAATGAGACCACTTCGGCACGAATGAATCCGCGTTCGATATCACTATGTATTTTTCCCGCAGCCTGCTGGGCGCTGGCGCCGCACCGAAGGGTCCACGCCTTAACCTCATCCTCTCCAACGGTAAAAAAACTGATCAATCTCATCATGCGGTAGGCCGATTGAATCAGACGATCCTTGGCCGGTGCCTGAAGGCGGTAGTCATTTAGAAAAGCAGCCTGCTCTTCCGGCTCCAGACGGCTGATTTCCGCCTCCAACGATGCGCAAAGCGGAAGGCATTCAAGGCCGATCTCTCTACATCGTGCGATCAGAGGCTCAAGACCAGACCCCGTCAGGTTCTCTTCTGATACATTTGCAACCACAATCATCGGTTTTCTCGAAAGAAACGAATAAGAGCGGGCGACGGTTTCTTCCTCAGGTGTGAAATCCATACCGAACAAAGGGCTTCCTGCTTCCAACCTCTCCTGGCAGCGATCCAACCATTTTGATTCAAGTGCTGAGAGCTTCAGGCCCGCTCGCCTCTCTTTCTCTCCTTTTTGCCGACGTCGTTCAATCCGCTCCAGGTCTGAGAGAACCAGATCCAGCAGTACTGTCTCGAGTTGGGTCAGGAGTCCGGCCGGTTTTTCTTTATCCGCTTCGCCGAATGCACTGATTACAGCCACAAACGCATCGGCCTCGGCCATAACCATCTCTTTTTTGTTCTCTTTTTGCCGGTGATCCGAATCTGCAAAG
>JBFMEI010000247.1:0-3842 GCA_040753295.1 Thermodesulfobacteriota bacterium
AGATGAAAGTAACGGGCAGTTATGAAGTGGCTACGCTTTCCGGGTTGGGAAATAATTATCCCCTGGTGCTTTTGATTTCAGAAACCCTGGCGACAAAAAATCAGAAGGCCGCTGCCGCTCTGGTTCGGGGACATGCCACGGCTGTCGACTTGATGAATCAGGATCCCGAGCGTGCAGCCGGGATCATTGCCGGTGTTACCGGAGCTTCCCCTCAGTTCGAACTGAAAGTCATGCAGAGCCTTGAATGGCGGGTCTATCTGGGCTATGAAGTCCGGGAGAGCCTTTCCCAAACCCGCGATTTTCTTTATGAGATGAAAAAAATTTCCTTCAGACCGGATCTCAGCAAATTCATGGATGACCGGTTTCTGAAGCCATAAGAAAGTCGAATGAACGGTCGGGAAAGAATTATGACGGCGCTATCCGGTGGGATACCGGATCAGGTTCCCCTTTTTCTCCGGGATCTGACGTTGGGCCTGGAAGTGGCCGGATTTTCGACTCCCGAAGTATGCGCGGGTGGACCAAACGGGGGGTATGACGCAAAAAAGTCGGCTTATGCGGTGGTTGCCTCATGGGAGAAATTCCGTCCGGATGCGGTGGTGGGAAGTATTCATGATCTGGGGGCGGATGTAGAAGCGTTGGGGGGGAAGGTGGATTTCCCCATGCACGGAGTCCCTCGGATCGTTGCTGAACCTTTTGCCGACAAGAATCGGCTGATCAGCGCCAGGATTCCCAGGATGGATGAAGATGGACGCCTGCCGGGAGTTCTGAAATCACATGAACTGGTCAAAGAGAGGATCGGGGCTGAAGCAGCTGTCTGTGCCAATTTGGAGGGACCGATAACAAAGGCGGCGAATCTGAGGGGAACGGAGAAACTGATGAGGGATTTTTTTCGCGATCCCGGATTCGCCATGGATCTCATCAATTTTTCCACAGAGATCTCCATCAGCCATATCCGTTTTTTGTCTCAGGCCGGAGCGGATTTTGTATTCGTTGCTGCGGCCACAGACGGTCCGGTGATCGTTGCTCCGAAAATTTTCTTGGAATACACCATTCCAAACCTGAAAAGGATGGTTCAGACAGCTTCCGAAGCCGGCCTTAAACTAATTTTCCATCCTCATGGACGATTCACCGATACGCCATTTCAGCATCTAGTGGATCATGCACTCGAAACCGGGATTGCCGGATTTCAGTTTCCTGAAAATTGCGATTTAGGTCTGGCAAAAATCCTGTGGGGAGGAAAGACCGTCATCTTGGGAGGGATCGACGTTCCCACGATTCTCATTCCCGGGCCTTTGGATAAAATCAGGCATCAGGTTCGATTGTCCGTTTCCCAGGCTTCCGCGGGAGGTGGGTATATCTTCATGCCCTCATGTTCACTTCACCGGGGATATCCGCTGAATCATATCAAGTCGATGGTAGATGCGGTCGGAAGGTTTGGAAAATATCCGGCAGATGTCCAATCCTCATTCAGGTCATAATTTTAGTCATCCAATGCTTCAAAGGATTCCTTTATTGAAACGTTCTTCCAAGTCTAAAATAAAAGTCTGATATTTTTCCGGGGAAAAGCCCATTTGTGAATCGGCAAATTTGGAAAAGAGCTCCCCCACCTGGTGCATCGAAAGCCGGCTATCCATCCAGGGGTATAAGATCTCATCCTCTTTTCGAATATGTTCGGAAAGCAGTTCCCGGTAGGCGAGGAGATGCGTACCGATTGCATCTTTATCTGGTTTGTCGAGTGCTTCCATCATGGCTCTGACAAGACTTCTGGCCTTCTGATGATCTTCCAGCATGACCTTGATGATATCCGCTGTTTCATCGAAATATTTAAATAGGATATCTTCTTCCTTTGCATGATGGAGCTTGTCCGCATAGGATCGAATCATATCCAGGCCCGCCAGAATGATTTCTCTCCCATCCCGGGATTCCAGATCAAGCCTCCTGACCAATTCGGGAATCAGGGCGATCCAACGTTTGATCCAGACATGCTCGTCCACCAGTTGTTGAAGCGGGGGGGAATAGTTGATTTTTTTCTCTTGAGGTCGGGTCTTTTTTCTTTGCTCACAAGGCGTTATGCCGACATCTGGATTGACGGCAGCCGCGATCCTGGACATCAGTTCGTCTTCCTGATCTTTAGGCAGGTGATGAATTCCCACAATATCCTTAAGTTGGCAGATACCTACAGAGCAAGGCCCACAGCCGATTCCATATTCATCCAATATGCTCCCAACTGACGGAAATTGTTGGATGATTTCTTTAATCCCTTTCGTCAGATACTCTTCCATATGTTTCTCCTCTTTCATAACCGGATTCAATGCAGATAAAAAAATCGTTTCTCTGTTTATAAAGTCTGCTTTTCAATCAAGGAATGACTTAAGTCAAAACATGGGGAATGCATCTTCAGCAAACTCAACAATCGTTCAATTTAGGTAAAAACAGAGGGGTAAGCGGGTTTTCGTGCTCGCTGATATTCTGGAGCAAAGATCAGGCAGAACTTCCCAGGTCAATATTCCGGAGGGCGGTTCGGAAGGCATTGAACGGACCGAGGATCGCATCTCCCAGAATGATTGCGCAGCCAAACCAATGAAAAAACGTCGGTCTCTGACCAAGTTTAAATATCAGGTAGCTCATCAGAACGGCGGATAGAACTACGGAGAATACCGAACTTGAAAGATCAATGAAAAAGGGGAGAGTACCGATATCGCTGGACTTGAAAAATTCCAGAAAAAGCACAAGCATGCACAGTCCGAGGAATATATACCCTGCTTCGCCGCGCATATCAAAAGAAGCAAAGTGAGCGACGATCATATAAATAATGATCGTCAGGGTCCAGGGAATCTTCTGGAAAAAAGATAATCTGCGTCCGGTACTCCGGACTGTTACCTGTTCTGCCATCAAGGACTCCTTCTACCTTAATTTAGGTTTTACAGACCTTTTAATGATTTTTTTCCAAATTGGAGGTTATAACCTGAATCTTGCACGCGTTTGCGGTTTTTAGCTGCAAGGCATTTAAGGGTGCAGCCATAGTCTACTATTGCAAACCCTTAATAACGCAGCAGCTGGAAGCCCCAAGCGTGCCCGCAGGGTGAAAATTTCTGAGAATTAATGAAATTCATCCATTTTTACCTTTTGGGTATTATTGGTGTTGTGCTAAATTTGCTCTAAACCCTTATGTGTTATACTTCAAACCTGTTTCTCATAAATTTTCATGAAAGATTCAGGTATAAATTTCTTATGGCTTATTTTCAGTCCCTTTCCGGGTAAAGTCAACAACGTAGATGTGCCATGAGCGACGAGTTCCTCTTTTTCATTCAACACTTTTGATTCGGCATAACTGATGGATCTCCCGGATCGGATCGCTGTTCCTTCGGCTCGCAGCATGCCATCCTTAACAGGAGTGAGATAGTTGAGTTTAAGATCGATATTCACAAGTCCGTCATTTTCCGGGATTCTCATGTAAACGGACCAGAATGTGGCCGTATCGATCAAGGTGGCGATCACTCCCCCGTGGAGAATGCCGTAAGGCTGAAGGTGGCAGCCTCCCGCTTTGAGCTCAATGGTGGCCGTATCGAGACCGATCGATTTGAGTCTCATATGCATATGAACCGGGTATGGGCTCTGATTCACGATCCTGACCAGTTCTTCAATATATTCAGGATTCGGGTATAGCGGTTTTTCCGTTTTCATTTTTACCTGCCGAAAAATAATCGTGAATATAAGTCACCGCCACCGGGCAACGGGCATACGGCGGCTTCTTTTGACTTAAGTCATGGATCTATGGATTTAATCATATTACAATTTATTCAAAGATAAAAGAGAGTATCCTCATGAGCAGGATCGAAACG
>JBFMEI010000248.1:0-3827 GCA_040753295.1 Thermodesulfobacteriota bacterium
CATGGTCATTCAATAATCGGATTTTTCGTTAAAATACGACACGCGGCCGGATATAAAGCCTGGCGAGCCGACAGGAGCGGTTGCCGGAGGAATCGGAGAAGAGTCAAAGAAAAAAAAGGACCAAGAAAAACCTTCAGATTTAGCCTCGCTTCCTGAGTCGGAAGGAAAAAGCGCAGAATCTCCGGATCCCGGTTCTTATGATCCCAAAGGAAAAATCGATCCGTTTGAACCTTTATTTAAACAGGAAGCCACTGGTCAGGAAAAAAGAAGAAAGGCAAGAACAGGCCCTCTTACACCTCTTGAAAGGGTGGATTTGAGTCAATTGAAGCTTGTCGGCGTGATTCTGGCTTCAAGCGGAAACAAAGCTTTGATCCAGGAAGCATCCGGAAAAGGGTTTGTTATAAACAATGGAACAAAAATTGGGATCAATTCAGGCAAAGTCATTCAGATTTTGAAAGACCGGATTATCGTCGAAGAAGAAGTTGAAGATATTTATGGAAATCTCAAAATGCAAAAAAGAGAGATGACTCTTCAGAAACCCCCTGGAGACTGATGAAATGAAGAATAAATCCTCTAGATTTTTAAGACCGGTGTTCATTACAGCAATTTCGATTCTCTTCATCCTTCTTATCGGATGTGCGGTGGTACAGAAAAAAGAAGAAAAGCAGGCACCCCAGGAAACGGCCAAAGAATGTCAAATCACCGAAATTGCAACCAGTGAAACTCCTGAAACCGTGGATGTGGTGATCAAAGCATCCGGAATGTTGACATACACGGCAGTCAAGCAGCCTTCTCCCATGAGTGTGGTTTTGTATCTGCCGAAAACGACCTGGGGCAATTTGCAGAACGAATATCCGGTCGGGAAATCTCCGGTGGAAAAAATCAGCATTGTCAACCCTAAGGACAAAGGTCTTCCATTGAGGATTGAAATTGCCTTGAGTTCGGATACTGTGTATCAGGCAACCCCGGATGGAAATGATCTTAAACTCTCTTTTCCCAAACCGGCAAAGACAAAAGAATCCGCCATCGAGAAGCCGGTGGTAAAAGAGAATGGAAAGAAAGAGAATCGCTGGGAATCCTCAAGACCGGGGAGTAACCTGGAATCCATCAAAACACGGGATATTGAAAAAGGGATCCAGATAAACCTCGTGGCAGACGGACCCATAACCGGATACAATGCATTTACGGTGGATGACCCGGCCAGAATTGTTCTGGATATTCCCAATCTAAAAAGCCCTTATAAACGTGAAAAAATGATTCCGGTGCAAAGCCCGTACGTTAAACAGATCCGTTATTATGGATATCCCGATAAAATCAGAGTTGTTCTGGATGTGGATAAAGCACAGCTCGGATCTTTTACAACAGATACCACAAAAAACGGTCTTGAAATTAAAGTCGGAGACCGCGTCCTTAGGCCTGTCGCAGGCCAGGCGCCAGAAGATGTCCAGGAAAGCCGGGAACCGGTATGGGTGAATCGCATCGATTTTTTAAGTGAGGATATGGGGAAATCGACGGTGATCATCGGAACGACCAAGCCGGTCAAATACGATATTAAAAAAGGGAATGATAAGACCCTCCTGCTATCCCTTCAAAAAGCCGCTCTTCCGGACTACAGAAAGCAGCCTCTTGTTACCACCCGGTTTGAGAGCGCAGTGAATCGAATTATTCCGGTTCAAACCGACGCCATGAAAGAGGGCTCTGTAATCACCATTGAACTGCGCGAACCGGTACCGTACCGGGTGGAGCAGCAGGAGAATCTTCTTCTGGTACATTTTGATGCATCAGGCATACCTCCGAAACCTCTGGAGACCGCAAAACTTCCGGACTGGAAAAAGGTAATGGAGGATACTGCTGCTGCAGTTGAAAAGGAAGAAACCCCGGGGAAAGCGGTTCAATATACCGGAGAAAAGATCGCCCTTGATTTTTACGAAACCGACATCAAAAACGTCTTTCGAATTTTAAAGGAAGTCAGCCGCCAGAATTTTGCCATCGACAATGATGTCTCCGGAAAAGTCACCCTCTCATTTGACAAGCCGGTTCCGTGGGACCAGATCCTGGACCTGGTACTCCGGATGAACAAGCTTGGAAAAGTGCAGGATGGAGACGTCATCCGGATCGCAAAACTGGAAACCCTGGTGGATGAGGAGAAAAAGCGCCAGGCGCGGGCAGATACCCGGCCATTGATAACCGAATATATTTTTGTAAATTATGCAAAAGCAAAAGAAGAAATGGTTCCGCTCATCAATGAAATCAAATCCGAGCGGGGAAAAGTCAGCGTTAATGAAAGAACCAACCAGATCATCATGACGGATGTCGAAGATCGTATCGAGAAAGCAAAACAGATCGTAAGGCAGGTGGATAAAGTGACGCCCCAGGTCATGATTGAAGCCAGGATCGTCGAAGCGGGTGTTGATTTCAACCGGAGGATCGGCATCAACTGGAGCATGTCGGGAGGTCCGATATTCAAGAAATTTTTAGGCGGGCAATACGACTATGACTTTGGATTCAACTATCCGGTGGCAAGTGCCGGAACCATCGGGTTTTCATTTACCAAATTTCTCGGGAGCCCTTTTGATCTGGATCTTGAGCTGACTGCAGAGGAGGAGAACGGAAATGTGAAAATCCTTTCCGCTCCAAAGGTGGCCACTGCCAACAACAAGGAAGCCCTCATTTCTCAAGGAGTGGAATATCCGTATCTGGAAAGAGATGAAGCCGGGCTGGCAACGGTAAAATTCAAGAACATCGACCTGAAGCTGACGGTCACACCCCAGATCACCAACGACAACCGGATTTCAATTGCCGTTAAAATCAAGAAAGACGACATCGATCGATTGATTGCAACTCCGACCGGGGAAGTTCCGGCCCTTTCCACCCATCAGGCAGAGACTCAACTTCTGGTCAACGACGGCGACACCATTGTGATCGGAGGGATCATTAAAAACACGGAAGCCAGGGGAGAACTTGGATTTCCGCTTCTATCCAAGATTCCGGTTCTGGGCTGGTTGTTTAAGCAGAGGATTGATCGAAGTGAGAAAAATGAGCTTATTGTTTTTATTACGCCCAAGATCGTGCGCCTGGAATCCGGCGAACTTCAGGTGCAGATCAAAAATTGACAGAAAAAATGTCATTCATTGAATTTGTATTAAAAAGAGGAAAGGTCAGCAACATGAAGCAACATCCAATGCGACTTGCCTTTTTATTCGGTATTACAGGAATTCTCCTTCTTTTTCTTTCAGGATGCGGATCCGACAGCATGTCCTCCCAGATCACCCTGACTTCCAGCAGAAGCAGCATTCCGGCCGACGGAGCCACAACCGCCGAGATTTCCGCCACGATATTGAATTATGACGGATCACCGGCGCGCATCGGCACTTCGGTGAATTTCACAACATCCCGGGGTCAATTTACGAGCGGCGAAAAAAGCGTGACGGTGGGAACAACAGATACCACCGGAACCGTAAAAGTCTATCTGATTGCGCCGTTGAAAACCAATCCCGGAAATGCCCAGGTCACCTGTACATCTAATGATATCACCCGGATGATTGTTGTTGAAATCGATCTTTACGGCCCTCCGGGAGAGACGGCTAAAATCGTTCTGACGGCAAATCCGACAAGCATTCCGGCTGACGGTGCTACACCGTCTACAATTACAGCGGCTTTGACAGATGGAAATGAAGAGCCGGTCAATATTGGAACCTCTGCAACATTAACAACAGATAAAGGGCTTTTTCAGAACGGCTCCCAGCGGTTTACGGATGTCACCCGGGATACCAGCGGGGAAATCATTGCCTATCTCATCGCACCCAAGGAGACCAAGGCAGGGCCGG
>JBFMEI010000249.1:0-3789 GCA_040753295.1 Thermodesulfobacteriota bacterium
GTATTCCCCATAATCCGTTAACCATTCTTTCCGACGATTTGGTTAGATGATCCCTCCTTTCGATTGGGTTTTCAGGGTTCGAGCAGTGAGTCCGATACTTCTCTTATCCGGTCATGGGTTATTTGACGCCCGCCAACCGGCCGTATTGAAATGATTTGAAACATTCTGTTCCGGTGGGACGAGCGAATCACATAATTTAATATCCGAATCATCCAGGTGCAGATCGACAGCCGCATGAAGGTCTTTCAAATGGTCCAGTGTCCGGGGTCCGATGATGGCGGTGGTAACCGGAGGTTGATGCAACACCCAACCCAAGGCCAGCTGGGGAAGGGAGCATCCTTTTTCGGTTGCCCTGGCGGCGAGCAATCGGGAAACTTCAATCCCTTGCTGAGTAATTCTCTCCGCAAAAATATTTTTTTGAGCCCCTCGACTTTGGGGCGGCAAATCGATTGCGCTGTGATATCTTCCGGCCAGTACGCCCTGTGCCAGAGGAGACCAGGTCATGATGCCCATATCGTATGCCTGACACATGGGAAAAATTTCGATTTCAGCACGACGGTCCAGAAGGTTATAGGGGGGTTGTTCGCAGATATATTTGGGGTAACGGTTCTTTTCCGCAATCCATATGGCTTCGACAACTCTCCATGGAGGGTGTGTGGAACATCCCACATATCTGATTTTACCTTGTTGAACCAGAAGATCCAAAGCGGCCAGAGATTCTTCCTGGGGAAGATTGAAGTCGGAGCGATGGAGAAAGTAGATATCGATGAAATCTGTTTTCAGACTGCGCAGGCTCTTTTCACATGCTGAAAAAATGTGGTGGCGGGATCCGCCGGATGAATTTTGTCCTTCTCCGGCAGGCCAAAAAACCTTGGATGTGATAAAGACATCTTTTCTCCGGTTGTTCTTCTTAAGGGCTTCTCCAAGGACCCGCTCGCTTTCTCCCTGGGAATAGACATCGGCGCAATCGATCAGATTGATGCCCAGATCAAGCGCGGCATCGATGATCCGGATTGACTCCTCTCTCCCGGCAACGCTCCCGAAATTCATGGTTCCCAGGGAGAGGATCGATACGTTTAATCCGCTTCTTCCCAACCGCCGGTATTTCATTTTATTCCTTTCCAGGTTTTGATGATCGGTTTTTCGGCATCCTGAGACCGGATGAGACTTCCCCGTTTTCCAAGTCCTTCTTAAGATAAAGAATGGTTTTTTTAAGGTGAAGCCGCATCAGGTCCTCAGCTTCCTCGG
Organism: Thermodesulfobacteriota bacterium; assembly: GCA_040753295.1. Taxonomy (GTDB): domain Bacteria; phylum Desulfobacterota; class Desulfobacteria; order Desulfobacterales; family UBA2156; genus RBG-13-49-15. The sequence continues at coordinate 1,249 of JBFMEI010000249.1, forward strand.
GGTTACGATGGGCGATGGCACCGATAACGGCGAGGTGCTCATTGATCGTTTCATCCGGAGGCCGGATCAGGCCTTCAAAAGAAAGAACCTGATAGCTGAAGCTGATGATGTTGTAATTTTCGAGGATGCTCTGCAAAAATTCCTTCGATCCGATGTCGATCACGAAATTATGGAACCGTCGGTCTTCTCTCGAGTAAGATGCGAGATCGACAATTTTTTTCTTCGGATCAAACCGGCTGAAAAACCCTTTCAACTGGAGGATCTGGGAATTGGAAATATAGAGGGCGGCCCGTCTGGCGGCCAATCCTTCCAGGACTTCCCGAAGCTCGAAAATGTTGATCATCTCCACTTTGGTAAAGAGCCGAACAAAAAACCCTCTTCGGGGAATGGCTTCCACCAGCTTTTCTTTTTCAAGATATTTAAGGGCGCTGATCAGCGGGGTTCGGCTGACCCCCAATTCCCGGGCCAGTTTTTCCTGAGAAATTTTTTCACCCGGGAGGAGTTTTCTCTCGGTGATCATGGTTTTAAGAATATGGTAAACCTTCTGATCCAGATTTTTATGCTGTGCTCCCAGATTTTTCATGAACCCATTTCTTGGCCGGCAAGCCCGGTAAAAAGGCGCGGCGCCATGTAAAAATGCATTTTGTATTTTGAATACAATATTCAATTAGATATAGAGGTGCAATTGGAAAGTCAAGAATTAATTTCCTGTCACTTATTCTCATAAATTTTCACCCTTCGGGCACGTCTGGGGCTTCCAGCTGCTGCGTTATTAAGGGTTTGCAATAGGACACTATGGCTGCACCCTTAAATGCCTTGAAGCTGAAAACCGCAAACGCGTGCAAGATTCAGGAATTTATCCCTAAAATTTCAGGCGACAAATTTTCTTCGGAAGGCTTCGATTTCCCGGTCCGGAGGTCCGCCCAACCCCCGGATGCAGGATTCACAGGCGCTGTAGACCTGAAGCAGGCCGTTTTCGCCATGATAGATCCCTGCAGTGGAGGAGTCAGGATAAATCACATCACTGCCTGAATCCCCGATGAATCGACGGAACAGGGTCTTCCACTTAATGGGTATTCCCTGAAGATTCAATGAGGCGTGGGCTGCGCGGAAAGCCGCTCCCAGAGCAGCGCTTTCCTTTACTGCAAGCGTGGCTACGGGGATTTGGAACACCTGAGCGATCACCTTGAGAAGCCCTTGGTTTTCAGAGGCGCCGGCAGTGGCCAGAATCCGTTTTGGGCGTTCTCCTGTCCAATGGGTATGAAGATAAAAGGCCATGGCCTGCCCTTCGAAAACCGCCCGGACATTTCCCATGGGATCATCCGGAGAAAGCCCGCCGAACCGATGGATTCCAGGCTTAAGGATCTGCGGAGTGATTTCAGGGAGGGGGTATGCCAGCATGAGTCTGCCGTTGTTCCCCGGAGGAGTGCTCATCAGGATATCTGAAAAGCGTTTCCAGTCAAGGGAATAGGCTCTTCTGATCTGATCCCGTGCCAAATTCCCGTTTTTAAAGCAAACAAGAAACATATAACGTCCGTCTGCGGTACCGAAAATATGGCCGGTGGAACGGTTTTCTTTCTGTATCCGGGGGAGATATCCGAAATAGGTGTCGCTGGTCCCCATGCTTATGGCATGACAGGTCGGATCTCCCAGCAGTCCGAGACCGACCAGACTGCATGGATTGTCTCCTGAACCGTTAATAACATGGGTATCGGGGCTGAAGCCGTATCTCCGGACCAGATAATTCGAAACCCGTCCGAGGACTTTATCTTTTTTCAGAAGTGGAGGAAGCTTCAGGAAGAGTCCGGGAGATGCCGCTTCAAGAGCCTTGGAGTCCCAGTCTTTGAGATGGATATCGGCCAGGTTTGTACCCAGGCCGTCTCCCGGGTCGATTGGAGAAAAATACCCGGTCAACAATGAGGTTATGAAAGCGCTGATGAGCGTAATATGTTCCGTCCGGCGATAGCTATCCCTGGATTCTTTCCAGAATTTCCGGATTTGGGGACCCGCGAAACGCTCTGTGGCAACCGACCCGGTGAGTTGAACGACCTTGAGATCTCCGCCCAGGGTTTGGGTTATTTCAGAGCACTCTTCGGAAGTGCTGGAGTCCATCCAAACCGGGCAGGTCTTTCTGGAAAAGATCCCTTTGAGTTGATGGAGCATGGAGCCGGAGGAGTCCATCTCAGATAGGAGGGCTTTCGCTCTAGAGTTGAGGTATACTGTTCCATGCTGCTGGGCGGATATGCTGATCGCACGGGTTTGGGGGGGTATATTTTTTCCAGCCAGCCAGGCGAACAGGTCATCCAAGGCTTCAATCCACATCTCAGGATTTGCATGGACCACTCGAGGATCATCGCTGATGATCACACCTCCCTCTGTTCCATACCGGGAATAACAGGCATCATAATTCAGAGCATGGGTGATGAGTTCTTGGTGCTGTAAATCAATTGCGGTTGCGGTAAGACTCTGCGTGCTCAGATCGAGCCCCAGATAATATTCCTGTTTCACCGAAAATCTCCTTATTAAATTTTTTTCCATCCG
>JBFMEI010000250.1:0-3786 GCA_040753295.1 Thermodesulfobacteriota bacterium
ATTATCACAGGCCGGCCGGACATGGCCCTGAACAACCCGGCAAAGTCCTCCCGCTGAAACGGGAGAAGGGCTTCCAGGGCTTCGGTCTGATCCAGGCGGCGGTCGGACATGATCATCTTCTGGACAATGGGGAGCCGATTGGCTTCAAAAAACATATGCTCGGTACGGCAGAGTCCGATCCCTTCAGCGCCGTAATCGCGCGCGCGTTCGGCATCTCTGGGATAGTCGGCGTTGGCCCAGACCCCCAGTCTTCTGAATTCATCCGCCCATGAAAGAAGCCTCAAGAGCCATTTGTCCTTGATATCCGGAACCGTGGTCCCGATTTTTCCGATATAGACTTCTCCGGCAGTCCCATCGATGGAGATCCAGTCGCCTTCATGGACTATTTTTTCACCCACACTCATCCGGCGCTTGGCGATTTCAATATTCAGGTTCACCACGCCGACCACCGCCGGCTTTCCGAATTGCCGGGCCACAAGGGCGGCATGGCTGGTTCTGCCGCCTCGGCTGGTGACGATCCCCACAGAGGCCAGCATGCCGTGAACATCGTCCGGCTTGGTTTCCGGCCGCACCATGACGACTTTCTTCCCCTCCTTTTTCGCCCAGGCTTCCGCCAGATCCGCATCAAACGCCACCACACCGGATGCAGCTCCCGGAGAGACGTTTAATCCTTTTGCAAGAAACTTCCCTTCGCTGCGGGCTGCCCGGGTGGCATCCGGATCAAATTGAGGATGCATGAAAAAATCGACCTGCTCGGGCGTCACCCGCAGGACCGCTTCCTCACGGCTGATGAGCCCCTCTTCCGCCATATCCACGGCGATCCGAACTGCAGCCTGGGCGGTCCGCTTTCCATTCCGGGTCTGGAGCATCCAGAACTTTCCCTTTTCAATGGTGAACTCCACATCCTGCATATCCCGGTAATGGGTCTCGAGCTTTTTGGCGATGGTTTCAAACTCCCCGTAAATCTCCGGCATCTCAAGTTTCATCTCGTTGAGATCTTTGGTCATCCGGATACCGGCCACCACATCTTCCCCCTGAGCGTTTACCAGGTAATCCCCTTCAATATGTTTTTCGCCGGTAGATCCGTTCCGGGTCATGGCCACACCGGTGGCGCTCTCCTGCCCCATATTTCCAAAAACCATGGCAACGATGCTCACCGCAGTTCCCAGGTCGTGGGGGATTCCTGCGGCATTCCGGTAATCAATGGCCCGCTTTCCGTTCCAGGAGTTAAAAACCGCTTCAGTGGCCAGTTTTAATTGCACATACGGGTCGATTGGAAAATCATGATGGGTGTAGTGCCGGTAAACTTCTTTGAACTCCCGGGTAACGGCTTTCCAGTCTTCTGCAGAAAGCTCGGAATCGATTTCCACCCTTGCCCGTTTTCGGGCCGCGGTGATGATCTTTTCAAAAAATTCATCCGGAACACCCATGACCACGCTTCCGAACATCTGAATCAGCCGGCGATAGGCATCATATACAAACCGCTCATCTCCGGTGAGCGCCGTCATTCCTTCTGCGGTTTCATCATTCAGGCCGATATTTAAGACCGTATCCATCATCCCGGGCATGGAAAACTTAGCGCCCGACCGGCAGGAGACCAGGAGAGGATTTTCAGCACTTCCGAATATCTTTCCGGAGATTTCCTCAATTTTGATCAGGGCCTGCAATTCCTGATCCCACATCCCTTTGGGAAGGGTTCCGCCCTGGGCCAGATAGGCGTTGCATGCTTCCGTTGTAACGGTAAAGCCCGGAGGGACAGGTACGCCAAGGCGGACCATTTCAGCCAGATTGGCTCCTTTTCCACCCAAAAGCCCTCTCACACTATCCCAGTCACCCCCCACATATTTTTCCACTTCATCCAGTTCACTGAATAAATAGACCCATTTTTTATCCATCGGCTTAAACTCCTTAAATTGGTTGATCGAAGGTTTAAAGGCTATTTTTGAAAAATGTCAGGAAAAAATCAAGATCCAAATATATCGAAATACAACAATCAAATTGACAAAAGCGACATTACGATATACTATTTCACATTCGCAATTAACCGATCATATTCTCCTTTTTAATGTCCGGCAACCCCAAAGGAGGTACCATGTTTAGACGATTCCTTTCTTATATGATGATTCTCGGGGCCCTGATTGTTGCAGGATGTGCGGCTCCAATGTTTTCCAATAATCAGAAAAATAACAGCGCAATTCTGGCGAGATCCTTGAGCGCCGCAAAAACCATTGAAAATCCATATAACCGGGCTGCGGCTCTGGAGGACATCGCTATTGTTTATGGGTCCATCGGACAATTTGATAAGGCTGCTGAAGTGGCCAGCACCATCAAAGATCCTTTAATTAAAGCGTTCGCATTCTCCAACGTGGGAGAAAAAGCATGGAAAGTCGGAAAAAAGGAGATTTCAATCACCCTTCTTTCAGGTGCCCAGGATTCGATTTTAAGCGTTGAAAATGATCATGTTAAAGCCTATACCCTGACCCTCCTGGCTGAAAGCTATAATACCGTAGGCGACAAAGGAAAGGCGTCTGAAGTCCTTTCAAAAGCCTACGAAGCTGCCGGAAAAATCGGCGACGACCATCTCAAAGCCTATGACTTGACCCTCATAGGCGAAAAATATTCAAAAATCGGCGATAAAAAGAGATCCGGAGAAGTCTTATCCGAAGCCTACCAGGTTGCCCAGGGGATCGACGACAGGGAAGCCCGGATAACCATTATGGACATGATTGCTCATATTCTGGCTGAAGACAAGCAGTTTGACCAGGCGTTCGAGATCATTAAAAATATCGATGTTTCCTTTACCAAGGCCGCCGGACCGGATCGGATATCGGATCTCTATATGACGGCTGGAAATTACGAAAAGGCCGTTGAAACCGCCGAAACCATCCAAAACCCTTACACCCGTACGTTTACCCTGGCCCGCATCAGCCTGGATGCATGGACAAAGGGAAAAAAAGAGCAGGCTCTTTCCATACTTACCCGCTCTGCCGAACTCTCCAAAAGCATCGAAGACGAGTATACTAAAACCCTTGCCATGGATCGAGTCGCCTGGGGATTTGCCGAATCCGATCAAAGACAGATTGCAGTTGAGATGGCACAGTCAATCGAAAATGAATTCAATAAAGACGATGCCCTTGAACGGATCGCCGTCCGGCACGCGGAATCGGGCGAATTCGGAAAAGCAGTGGAGATCACGGGGACTATTAAAGATACCTATTACCGGACATTTACCGCAATCCGGATTGCCGATCTTTATCTCAATACCGGGAAAAATGAGTTTGCCGAGGGGACGATCAATCAGGCACTCGAAATCAGCAAAAATATTCCTGAGGAAAACCGGAAGAATAAAGCCCTGGCAGCCATCGCTCCGATTTATGAGAAACTCGGGAAGCATAAGATCGCCATTGATACGGCCAGAAGCATTACCGATCCGCATCTGAAAAATATGGCGCTTTTCAGAATCACTTCCTGGTATACAGACTCAGCACAATACGAAAAGGCACTCATCTGGGCGGAAATTATCGAGGATCCCTATTTCCAGGCTTCGGCATACACTCAGATCGCAAGCCGGTAAGATCATTATTTTTGCGCCAGGGTACTGATTGCATCATCAATAGATATTGTTGAATAATTCATCTTCGTCATTCCGTACTTGATGCGGAATCCAGTTTTCGTAAGTTTCACCTAAATTGAGCGATTGTTGAGTTTGCTGAAGATGCAAGGAAGAGGGTGCTGGGCAATACTGCAGTATGCCCAGTGCCCGATGACGCAGCAGGTTCGGCAAAA
>JBFMEI010000251.1:0-3774 GCA_040753295.1 Thermodesulfobacteriota bacterium
AAAGATGTCTTTGATCCGCATGGGATTTTGAATCCTGGAAAAATATTCCCGTCCTGATTTCACACGACAGCCCATCCCCCTTATTGACTTTTCATTGGAACCGAATCAGTGAGCATCAATTCCTCCCACAATTCGATTCGTTCCGACTTATGATGTTCAACCGCACAGCGTAACCGTAATGCGCAATGATTTTTACATATCGGGTCCTCGGCATAAAACTCACCGAAGCATCCGATATGATCGGCCTGATAGATCCGGGAGACTCGTTTTTCTTTATTCTTCATGTTGGTTGATTGCCAGAAGCGTTATCATTTCATTATGAATATACCCATTGGTAACCAGAATCTCTTTTTTGTCAAGGGTAAACGGATTTTTTTGAAAATCCGATATTACCGCCCCGGCCTCCGCGGCAATCCGATACCCTGCAGCCGTATCCCAGGGATTCAGATTCTGCTCCCAAAATCCTGCAAAACGGCCGCAGGCGACATAACAGATGTCGAGTGCGGCAGAACCGAGCCTTCTGACCCCCCGCGAGGCACGCAAACAATTTGAAAACCGTTTGATTAAAGGATCCAGGATCTCTTTAAAATTGTAAGGGAAGCCGGTCACCAGAAGGCTTTCTGAGACCTTTCTGGATCGACTGATCGAAATCGGGCGGTCGTTCAACATCGCGCCTTTCCCGGAAACAGCTGAAAACATCTCGCCGGTTGCCGGATCAAAAACCACTCCCATGACGACCTCATGGTCGATTTCAAATGCGATGGATACGCAAAAGAATTTCAATCCATGGGCGAAATTGGTGGTCCCGTCTAGAGGATCAATGATCCATCGAAATCGAGGATCACCGGGCTCAACTCCTCTTTCTTCGGCGAGAATCGAATGGTCTGGAAATGCATTTCGGATGGTTTCGACGATGCGGGCTTCAGATGCGGAATCCGCTTCAGTCACGATATCCAGATTCCCTTTTTTCTCGACAACATGGCTGATCTTGCCGAAATGGGATGTTAAAACATGACCTCCTGCTTCTGCAGCCTCGATTCCGACCCGTCTGACCCAATCCAAGTCCATAAGATGCGTATTAGAAATCAGTTGTTCGTTTATGTCAACACGTTTTTCCTGCTTTTATAATCATCCCCTCCACGTCATGAATCAGATCCGAGAGGGTTGACCGATCAAGGGCTGAAACCGGTATTCCCTGATGTCTTTTTCGAAGCACGGCAATTGATTCTTGGTCAATCAGATCCTGTTTATTCAATACCTTGATGAATGGAATCCGATCGAGATTCAATTCTTTGAGAATCGACTCGACCGACTCTGCCTGCTCGGCGGCATTCGGATGGCTGATATCGATCACATGAATCAAAAGGCTTGCATGCTCAAGTTCCTCCAGGGTTGCCCGAAATGCAACCATTAAGTCTCTGGGAAGGTCCCTGATAAAACCCACGGTATCTGTAAAAATCGCTTCCGCTCCACCGGGAAATCGGAACCTCCGGCTTGAAGGATCCAGGGTTGCGAAAAGTCGGCTTTCCGCAAGAAGACGGCTGTGGGTCAATGAATTCAAGAGGGTCGATTTTCCGGTGTTGGTGTATCCGACAATCGATACGACGGGAATGCCGAATTTTGTCCGTTTTGACCGCATGAGGTTCCGGTGTTTACGGACCTGAACCAGGGCTTGTTCCAGTTGGCCGATCCGTTCCCTGGCCCGCCTTCGGTTGATCTCCAGCTTGGTTTCTCCTGGACCGCGGCCGCCGATTCCACCGGTGAGGCGGGACATGGCTGTGTTTTTTGTAATCAACCGGGGGAGAAGGTATTTCAACTGAGCCAGCTCCACCTGCAGCTTCCCTTCTCTGCTTTGTGCTCTCTGGGCAAAGATATCCAGGATCAGCTGGGTCCGGTCGATGACTTTCAATTCAAGACGATCCGTAATAAAGCGGATCTGAGCCGGATTGAGCTCCCTGTCAAAAACAGCCATGGTCGCCGCTTTCTGAAGCGCAAGGACGGATAGATTCTGAAACTGTCCGAGGCCTAAAGGGAGCGAGCCGTCGGAGCGCTTCCGCTGAAGATAGGTTCCCACAACATGAATCCCGCATGAATCCGCCAGAGACCGGAGCTCCTTCAAAGACTCTTCTCCATGTTCCCTTGAAATATCGAGGATCCCAACGAGTATTGCCCGTTCTGTTTCCGAATCCGTTTCAAGAGCACCGGCGCTTAGGGAAAATTCATCTTCGAGGGCTGTAATAAATTCAATAAAACCGATATCCATCTGATCGGGTCGGAGAGGCCGTAAGAACTGAAACGATTGAGAACCTGAATCTTTGGGCAGGATATGTCCGACATGAATCCGCCGCGGACCCCCTTCCTCTTCCATGGTCGCTGCAGCCATGAGATCAAGGCTCAGGAGGGAGAGATCCGTAAGATCGTCTTCACTGAGTACTTCATCATCCAGATGGGTGTGGATGCATCTCAATCCTCTCAATCGCCCCGGTGCATTTCGATATTCACCAATATCCGGGATAATGATCTTGGAATAATCCCCCACAATGACATGGGTGATCTGTCCCTTCCGGTTTATTAATACTCCGATTTGTCTCCGGATCTCTTTGGAAACGGCACAAATATCCCGAAGCAGCGCATGGGAAATCAATTCCCAAACGGGAGTCCGTCGTCGGTAAAAGGATTCGAGTTTTTGAATCTGTCCGGCTTTCAGGCCGCTGATATTCCCGAACAGGCGCTTCATCCGTTTTCGACCACGGCCGCGTTTTCAAACCGGGTGTAGGCTGAAAGAAAGGTCAGGGGAATGATTCCTGTAGGTCCGTTTCGCTGCTTGGCAAGCAGAATTTCGGCTTTTCCCTTTTGGGGATTATTTTCGTCCTTATTATAAACCTCATCCCGATAAATAAATGCCACCAGATCGGCATCCTGTTCAAGAGCTCCGGATTCTCTCAAATCCGCAAGCTGAGGTCTTTTATCTGCCCGATCTTCCAATTTCCGATTCAACTGGGAAATGGCGATCACCGGCAAATCAAGCTCCTTGGCAAGAGCCTTCAGAGACCGGGATATTTCCGAGATTTCCAGGTCTCTCCGTTCCGCCGTATGATGGCTCCGCATCAATTGTATATAATCGATGATGATCAATCCCAGGTTGACTTCCATCTTGAGTTTCCGGGCTTTGGCGCGGATCTCCAATGCGGAAATTCCGGGGGTGTCATCGATATAGATCGACGCTTTTTCAAGGGTCCCGGCGGCATTGGTGAATTTGATCCAATCCTCCTGGTTCATGAATCCGCTCCTCATGCGGTGCGAATCGACTCTCGACTCGGCACACAAAAGGCGCATGGCAAGCTGCTCCTTGGACATTTCGAGGGAGAAAACGGCACAGGAAACACCCGACTCGACAGCGGCGTTTCTGGCGATATTCAGGGCAAACGCTGTTTTTCCCATGCTGGGGCGGGCGGCGATGATGATTAAATCCGACTTCTGCAGCCCTGATGTCTTTTCGTCGAATTGAGAAAAACCGGTAGGGACTCCTGTAAACAGCGCTTTATTCCCCTGACGTTCTTCAAGGGCATCAATGCTCTTATCGATCAGCTCCGAAATCGTATAAAAGGACTGGCGATATCGTTTCTCGGTCACCTCAAAGACCGCGCTCTCTGCAAAATCGACGATTTCCTCTGCCGGTCCGCGGTCTTCATAGCACCGCTTCACGATCGCATGGGATTTTTCAATCAAGCGTCTTAAAATCGCCTTTTCATGGACGATTGTGGCATAATGTTT
>JBFMEI010000252.1:0-3761 GCA_040753295.1 Thermodesulfobacteriota bacterium
ATCGCTTAATTTAGGTTTCACTTGTTTTTCCAGACCGGCGATCGTTTTTCCAGAAACGCCGTCATTCCTTCCTGGGCATCATCAGCAAGGCAATTCAGAGCAATCGCTTCTTTGGCATAATCATAGGCCGAAGATTCGCTCAGATCGGTCTGTCGATAAAAGGCATTTTTCCCGAAAGCCAGAGTAAACCGGCTGGCTTCCGCGATCTTAAAGGCCCATGCCCTGGTTTCATCGCCCAGCGATTCAAGGCTTGTGACCCGGTTGATCAGGCCGAATTGCAGCGCTTCATCGGCAGATACAAAGCGTCCGGTCAGAAGCATCTCCATAGCTCTTCGCCTTCCGATCACCCGCATCAGGGGAACCATGGGGGTTGAGCAGAAAAGTCCGATCCTTACTCCCGGAGTGGCGAATCTGGCCTGGGATTCGGCAATGGCCAGGTCGCACGCGGCAACGAGCTGACAGCCGCCTGCTGTGGCAATCCCGTGCACCTGGGCGATAACCGGTTGAGGGATCTTGTGCAGTTTCTGCATGAGTTCCGAGCAGCGGTGAAAAATAGTCCGGAAATGATGGATGTCATGCTCTTTTCCGCACATCTCCTTGATATCGTGGCCGGCGCAAAACGCAGGTCCTTTTGCCCGGATGATGACCACCCGAAGATCTTCTTCCAGGGCGACGTGATCCAGTGTCATGCTGAACGCGTCCATGAGTTCCAGAGAGAGTGCGTTTCGTTTTTCCGGCCGGTTCAACGTTATCCATCCGAGAGGACCCTCTTTTTCAAACAGGACCGCTTCCATGATAAATCCTTTCAAGAGTGGGTTTGTATCGCGTTACAGGACGATGATCTCTTCTTCAAAGCATGTGAGCTGTTCGAGTCCGCTTTCGGTGACCAGATGGGTATTCTCAATCCCCACAACACCTTCTCCCGGGAATATGAGCTTGGGTTCAAGGGCCAGCGTCATTCCGGATTTGAGCGGAAGATCCTGCCCCTTTGCCAAAAAGGGAAACTCATCCAGCTCAAGCCCTAACCCGTGCCCGATAAACCGGATCCGCTGGGGATCAGCTCCCATGAAACAGGATTCGTATCCGAAATGAGAGACGAAATCAATGGCGGTATCATAAAGTGAGCCGGAGGCGATGCCCGGTCTGGCCTCAGTTTTGATTTTCGCCTGAAGATCGAGCATCAGGCGATGCCCTTTTTCAAGATGTTCCGGGAGTCTTCCCAGGGAAAAGATACGGGCATGGTCCGCAAGATATCCGTTTTTGGCAAAGACATAATCCACCAGGATCGGTTCGTGCCTTTGAATCTTCCTGAAACCCGCGCCCTGAGCGGTTGCCGGGCTGACCCCCGTCCCTCCGGTCGGCGAAGAAAGATAGCTGGGAACGGCAGCCGAAGGGCCTGCCATGAGATGTCCGTAAAACAGTTCGCTTCCCCAGAGCCTCATCCGGACAATCCCCTGATGTCCGAGTTTTCGGGCGTAGGCTTCGAGTTTTCCTGCCAGTTCGATTTCAGATATTCCCGGGCGCAGGAATTCCCTGGTTTTGGCCGAGACCTGATCGGCGAGCTTTGCAGATTCCCGGATCTGTTCGATTTCATATGGGGATTTTACCGCACGGATGAGGCGAATCTCATGGGAAATATCTTTGAACCGGGTTTCAGGAAAAATCCGCTGATAATTGAAGTAGAGATTGACAGGGAGCACATCAAGCTCCATTCCAAGAACAGACGGGAACGCGACCCCCTGATCTCCTAAAAGCTGAGGAAGATCCTTGGGGTTTTTCAGCGGCAATACGGTTTTTATGGAGGATTCGCCGACGGCCCGGTCGAAATTTTTATAGACCATTAAAACCGGAAAATCCCGGGCAGGGACATAGAGATGGGCATCCTGGGCTGTCCCTGAGAAATAGTAGAGATCAGCCCTTTGAAGGATCAGAGCGCCGTCAATGGCGGCCTGACGAAGATGGGTCTGAAGGGATTCGATCCGGCGTTCGATTTCAGAATCCGGAATGTTATCCTGATGTTCGATCATAGATAGATTCAATCCGCCAAAGAGTCTGTTGATAAGCCTGATCGTTATGGTCAATATTCGACCCATTCATCGGATGTCAAGAAAATTTGGGATCTGTATCTTGCAAGATTCAGATGGGGAATCGCTCATTTCAGGTGAAATTCCCGCCTTGAAAATCGCATGATGCTGTAGTATTCAGAAAGAAAAGGATGAGAAATTCATGGAACGGATTGAATATTTTATTCGACGCTTTCTTCTGGTGATTCCGACGTTTCTCGGAATTACGATTCTCTGTTTTGGATTGATACAATTTGTGCCGGGCGGTCCGGTCGAACAGGCGATTCTCCAGATGAAAGGGATCGGGACAGCAGAGTCGGGTCGAGGAGTGGGGATTCAGGCGACCTTATCTGAAGATCAGCGAAAGGCTCTGGAAGCCCATTTTGGCTTTGATCAGCCGTTTTATAAACGATATTGGAAATGGCTGGTCACGGATCGGCTCGGTCTGATGATGGAATCGTACAAATTCCCGAATAAGACGGCCTGGCAGTTGATCCGGGAGCGATTCGGCGTCTCTCTTATCTTCGGTATCACCGGATTTATTCTCTCCTACCTGGTTTGTATCCCTTTGGGTATTTCAAAAGCACTGAGGCATCAGAAATCGTTTGATTTTATTTCAAGTGCCGTTGTTTTTGCAGGATATGCCGTTCCTCCCTTTGCATTCGGGATGGTCTTGAAGATGCTCTTTTGTGGTACCGTCGAAGGGTTATGGGATATCTTTCCGGTCTCCGGCTTTACCGGCGAAAATTTCGAATCCATGACCTATGTTGAAAAAACAAAGGAGATTGCCGCGCATATGTTCCTCCCGGTGCTCTGCTATGTCATCGGTAATTTTGCCGTCCTGACCCTGCTGATGAAAAATTCACTTCTGGAGCAGATCGGAAAAGATTATGTTCGAACCGTTCTGGCAAAGGGAGGGAGCTTTTCAAGAGCCATCTGGGGGCATGCATTTCGAAACTCCCTGATTCCCATTGCCACAGGATTCGGATCCATCCTGACGGTGATGTTTGCCGGCTCCGTGATCATTGAACAGGTTTTTGAAATCCCCGGGATGGGGCGGCTAAGTCTGGAAGCGATCGTGGGACGGGATTATCCGGTATTCATGGGGATTCTTTCGCTCACTTCTCTTCTCGGGTTGATCGGAAACATCGTTTCCGATTTCACCTATGTCGTGATCGATCCCCGGATCAATTTCCAGGAAATGTAGCGCCGGCGGGTGTTCATATCCGATCAGGCTCCAGGAGCGTTTTAAGGAGAAGAGCGGTTTCATGTTGATTAAAAACCCGATGACCCGGAAGAGGATCCGGCGCTTCAAAGAGACCCGGCGCGCTTATATTTCATTCCGGATCATCGTGATTCTTTACGGATTCAGCCTTTTGGCCGAACTCATCTGCAATAATGTTCCCATTTATGTCCGATTCAAAGGCGACTCCTATTTTCCGGTAGTCAGATTTTATTCCGAAGATACCTTTATCGAAAACGGAAGAAAAACCCGGCCTGATTATAAAAAGCTGGCAGCCTTATCTGAATTTGCAGCCGGGTCCGGAAATTTTATGATTTTTCCTCCTATCCCTTTCGGACCGTTTGAAAGTATCGATCCTGAGTCGATCCCCATTTCAGATACCGTGGTCATCCGGTTAAACCCGGTTCCCCTGACCGGTTCAGTGGATATCAGACAGGACGGAGTCATTTCTCAAA
>JBFMEI010000253.1:0-3749 GCA_040753295.1 Thermodesulfobacteriota bacterium
TAAAACCCTTTGGGATTGCCGATTTTGCCGAACCTGCGGCGTCATCGGGCACTGGGCATACTCCAGTATTGCCCAGCACCCTCTTCCTTGCATCTTCAGCAAACTCAACAATCGCTCAATTTAGGTGGAATCTCAATTTAGGTGGAAATAATGAGCAGAACAGAAATAAACATGAAATTCGATTCCGGAGGGTCTGGGATTGACGCAAGAAAAAAATCAAAAATATCGGAGATGGGATGAATCGAACTGGATAGATCAGAATATCGACTGGAAGAACGCTCGATTTATTACAGTCGGGGTTGATGTGGGATCCGTCAGTTCGAAAGCCGTTATTGCGGCGGACGGTACTCTTTTTGCCTATGGAAAAATGCGTACCGGATCGGAAAGCGTGGAGAGCGCTCGCAAGGTCTATCGATATGCTCTCGATGCCGTGGGAGACATGCCGGAAGATCGGATGGACTGTTGCATCAGCACCGGATATGGAAGGGTGAACGTCCCATTCGCCCATCGGACTCTCACGGAGATCGCATGTCACGCACGGGGTGCTAATTTCATGTATGGATCCGAAGTCCGAACGGTGCTGGATGTGGGAGGGCAGGATATCAAAGCGATTCATTGCGATGAAAGAGGGAAGGTCCTTCATTTTATATTGAACGATAAATGCGCTGCCGGGACCGGTCGAGGGATGGAGGTCTTTTCCGATCTTCTCGGAGTCCCCATTACCGAGATCGGGGATCGTTCTTTCCAGTATGAGGGAGAGGAGCCTGTCTCCGTCTCAAACACCTGTGTGATCTATGCCAAGTCTGAAGCGATTTCCCTTCTGAGAAAGGGATGGCAAATGGAACAGGTTCTTGCGGCATACTGCCGGGCCATGGCTGAACGGATTTACCAACTCGTGGAACGTTTAGGTGTGATCCGAGAGTTTGCCGTCACCGGAGGAATGGCCAAAAACCGCGGGGTGATGGATCGTCTGATGGCCATGATCGGTATCGAACGGATGCAGACACGGTGGGATACCCAGATTGCCGGTGCAGCAGGAGCTGCCCTTTTTGCAGACGCCCTTTGCCGTAAAGGGAAACATATCAGGTAAAAGCCATGCTTGCCGATCATGGATATCAAGACGCTTCGGGCAGTTTCTTCATCACTATTGATACGGATCGATGCAATGGATGCGGTGCCTGTTTGTCCATATGCCCGGAAAATATCTTTGAAGTGGTGAACCAGGATCCGAACGACCCGTTTCGGGAGATTCCGGTGGTCATTGTCAGAGAAGATAAGAGAAATAAGCTCAAATACGAGTGTGGACCATGCAAGCGGCCGGCCGACAGGATATTGCTCTCATGCGTTGAGGCATGTCCGTTCCATGCGATTACCCATTCCTGGTAAAGGTCCGGCGTTGCCGCGGATTCATTCTAAAGGCTTTTGCAGAGATTGATAAAATTGCTCCGGTCAAATCCAAGGGTTTTGAAAAAGGATAACAGGTCCGTGGAGTCCCAGCGGACCGATGTATAAACAGATTTGATTCCTGCGTTTTGATAGACTTGAAAAGTCGCTCTTGCCAACCCCTCCCCGATCCCCTGCCCCATATACTGGGGGCTGACTCCCAGAGTCGCAATCCAGGCGCTTTTTTCAATGCCGAACCCGAGGTTTTGAACATAACTGATCATGAATCCGACCACCGCACCGTTGAATTCCGCCACAAAAGAAGAATCCTGCCCTTTCAGAACATCATGTTCAATAACGCTCTTAAAATTGATGTCCACCGGTTTTTGAGTAATATCCCCATAGATCCGGCTGATTTGATCCGCATCCTTCGCGTGTAATTTTCTGATAACGATTTCCATTTCAGTCAAATCCTTATTAGAGCATTAATCGATTCGAATGATCTTGACGTGATGGCCCACCCAGTTTGGGGGCAGATAAACGCGGCCGCTGTTTCCGCTGAGCTTGACCCGTTTTTCAATCATCTCTTCTCCCCAGATTTCGAACTTCACCTTTTCTTTGGATAATTTTATTCCCGGATCTTTCTTATTTTCAGATTTTTTTTCGTTCAGCACGGCTTTCCCTCATGGTTTGAAAGGACATGAAAAAGAAACGGTGGAGAATTACAAAACTTACTCCCCTCACGAGGGATACATACCGAACGATGAAAAAAACGTCAAGGCATTTTAGCTGTTTTTTAGCTACATTTTTAAATGCATCCGGATAATGCTCAGGGGATATATCCGATCAGAATCCCCGATTCCGTCGGACCTCGGAACGGATGGCGCTGAATATGAACAACACCGGCTTCTGACAGCATTTGGGTGAGCTGTTTTTCAGAATAGGATTGTCCGGATTCAGTACCAAGGAGCATGTTCAACGAAAAGAGGGCGGGAAAGAGAGGAGCATCCATGCTCTCTTCAAGAATAAAATCATGGAGGATGACCATTCCTCCAGGCTCCAGGGCAGAGACGCAATTCTTAAGAATATTCCGACATCCGGAGGGCCCTTCAGAGTGAAGGATATGAGATAGCCATGCCACATCATAGGTTCCGGGAATCGGATCGATCAAATAATCTCCTCCATGAAACCGGATGCGGGACTGCATCTGGAAACGCTCGATGATTTTTTCAGCAAACGGTTTTGATGTGGGAAGATCATATACCGTGGCGTTGAGATTTGGGTTTTTCATACAAAAATGGACGGCATAGGTCCCAGGGCCTCCCCCCAAGTCCAGGAGACGGCGCCTCGAGGTCAGGTCGATCTGATGCATGAGGTTCGGGGCGATTCCCATGGCGTTATTGAACATTCCCATTAAAAAACTTTCCCGACGTTCCTCATCGCCGAATGAGGAACGGGTACGGATCGGTTTTCCGGTCTTGACTGCGTGATCGAGCCTTATCCATGAATCGGCGAGGTAATGATGGTGAAGAATCATATGTCCGATGTAGCGGATAGAGTCTTTGCATAAAAAGGTCCGGCTGCTCGGGGTATTGGAGTATTTTGACTCTCTTTTCTCCAGCAATTCCATCGCACAAAGTGCATTCAACAAAAAGGTCAGAGCACGGCTGTCTGTTCCGGTTTGCCCTGCGATTTCTTCAACACTTTTCTCCTTGTCGTGAATATACGTGAAGAGATCAAGCTTCACACCGGCGTGAAGGGTACAGGTTTTCCAGTAGTATCCGGACAACTCGAGGATTTTTCCAGGGGTCAATGCTTCGTCAGTCATGGTATACTCCCAATCTGCCTGATGATATCAGGTCTTGATGGATTTATTCATTTCGGTGCCGGGCTTTCCGTCCGGATCGAAGCTCTTTTTCAACCACGCAGTAAACTCCCTTTCCATTTCGAATGGGAATGAAACATTTATTGTCCGATATACAGCGTGCTTTGCTGTGATCTCCGGATTGCCATCGGTTAATGAGATCCGGTTCCCGTATGAACGGTCTGCTCATGGCGATGTAATCAGCGAGTCCTTCTTTGATGATCCGATCAGCCACTCGAAAGGAACGGATTCCTCCAACCAGAATAATGGGGATATCAAGTCTTTCTTTAAACCGCCTTGAAGCATCTTTAAAATAGGCTTCATCCTCCTCAGAATCCACATCCATCCGAACAGGTCTCAGCTTGCCCGATGCACCGGTACCTCCGCTGAGCTCAATAGCATCAATCCCTTCGTTTTGGAGCAGCTTGGAGGCCTCCAAAGCGTCCTCCAGAGAGAGTCCTCCTTCAAGATAGTCCTGTGAATTCAACTTAACCAGGACCGG
>JBFMEI010000254.1:0-3739 GCA_040753295.1 Thermodesulfobacteriota bacterium
TTGATCGGCAAATCCTGCCGGATGCTGGATTGCACCGGGTGTGAAATTTTTGCAAAGGGGCCTGCTGAGCGATGGTGCGGGCTCTATGCCAGAGGGGATGTCCGGGCTAAAAAGTGTTTGATCACCCACAAGGAAAATCGGAGGGTAAACGTCATCAAGAATGCATCCATTCTGAGGGATGAGAATGGAGAGATCATCGGTGCAGTTGAAACCCTGACCGATTTATCGGAAGTGGTTCAGAAACAGCAGGAGATTTTAGAGCTTCGGAAATCCCTTCACCTGGAAGAAGGATTTCACGGTCTTTTTGGAAAATCTCCAGTCATGCAATCCCTTTACGAACTGGTCCAAAATGTCGCCCTTACGGATGCTCCGGTTATGATTTATGGTGAAAGCGGTACCGGAAAGGAGCTGGTTGCCAGGGCGATCCATGATGTGAGCCTTCGAAAAACCAATCCGTTTATCAAGGTCAACTGTGCCGCATTGAATGAAAATCTCCTTGAAAGCGAACTGTTCGGACATGTGAAAGGAGCTTACACCGGCGCGGATCGTTCCCGGATCGGACGGTTTGAGGCGGCTCACGGCGGAACGATCTTTCTTGATGAAGTGGGTGATATACCCATATCCACTCAGGTGAAACTTCTGAGGGTGCTGGAGGAGCGGGAGATCGAACGGGTCGGGGATCATCAGTCCATCAGGGTGGATGTCCGGATTATTTCAGCCACCAATAAGGATCTGGAAAAACGGATTGCCGAAGAGAGATTCCGTGAAGATCTCTTTTTCAGGATCAATGTATTTCCCATGACACTCCCTGCACTGAGGACCCGGCGGGAGGATATTCCGGTCATTGTCCAGAATTTTATCCGGCAGAACAACCAGAAGACCGGAAAAAGAGTATCGGGCATTGCCTCGGAAGCTATGGAACGGCTGATCGACTACCCCTGGCCCGGAAATGTGCGGGAGCTCAGGAATGCCATTGAGTATGCCTTTGTTTTATGTTCCGGCGGAGAGATCGGACGGCATCACCTTCCGATTAAGATTCTGTCCGACAGCGAGGAAGCCCGAAGTTCCGGAGAGAAGCCGGAATCGATCGACCGGGGAAAAGAGGAGCTGGCGGCGCTCTTAAAAGAAGTCCGGGGGAATCGTTCTGAGGCGGCCAGACGTCTTAACGTCAGCCGGGTAACGGTTTGGAAGCGGATGAAAAAATACGGAATCATTTAACGGACGGCTTCCGGTTTTTCCGGCTCCGGACCCGGTTCGACATCCATCGAAGGGAAAAACAGATCAAACGAGGTTCCTTTCCCGGGGCTGCTTTCCACAGTGATGGCTCCTTCATGGGCCTTGACGATACCATAGACCACTGCGAGCCCCATTCCGGTTCCTTTTCCGAATTCCTTTGTTGTAAAATAGGGATCGAAGATCCGGCTGATCACTTCCTGGGGCATACCGATTCCGCTGTCTTTGACCGTGATCCGAACATAAGGCCCCGGAGGCAGATCTTTCACCGGTTGTTCGGGTCTGATTTCGATTTGATGAACACTGACATGCAGAAAGCCGCCATGATTTTCCATGGCATCCGCCGCATTGGAGCAGAGATGAATCAGAATCTGGTGCAGTTGCGCCGGATCTCCTTTGATCAATCCGACGGGCATCGGTGCATCATAGCGGATTTCAATGCTGTTCGGAATCGATGAGCGAATAAGCTCAAGGGACTCTTTGATGATCAGATCGATTTGAACCGGTCTTTTCGGTGCGGGGGATTTACGGCTGAAAATCAGGAGCTGTCTCACCAGATCCTTGGCGCGGATACACGCTTTCCGGATTTCATTGAGATTCCCTGTGGCCGGGTTCCATTCGGGCAAATCGCTGATTGCAAGCTCGGCATTTCCCAAAATAATGGATAGAATGTTGTTGAAATTATGAGCGATCCCTCCGGTAAGGGTTCCGATGGCTTCCATTTTTTTGGCCTGTTGAAGCTGGGCTTCAAGGGATTTTTGTCCGGTGATATCCATGATAAATCCGACAATCCGGATCAGATTCCCTTTTTCATCAAAAATGCCCGCGCTGTTTTCAAGGGTAAAAATCGGTGTTCCATCGTTTTTACACATTTCAGATTCATATCGTTTGACGGATTTGTTCTTCCTGAGTTGATCGAGAAATCGGGTGCGATCAACGGCATCCGGATAGAGGGCCGCCAGATCGGCTTTTAGTGCTTCTTCCGGGCTGGAAAATCCGAAAATCCGGGCGAATTCCGAATTGCACGCCACAAGGCGCCCTTCAGGCGTTGAGATGAACGTACCGGAGATGTCTTCTTCAAAAAATCGGCGATATCGCTCTTCGCTTCTTTTGAGCTTTTTTTCTATTTTGATGCGATCGGTGATATCATGAGCCAGTCCCCGGACAATAGGGAAGGGGATCCCCTCGGTTCGAAGGGTGTTATGATACTCCCATATCCGTTTCTCTCCGGATTTGGTCAGAATTTGCATCAGTCCTTTCGCGGTTTTCTGATTCCGGATCGCTGACAGGTATCCGTCGAATTGATCCCTGACTTCAGGTGAGAGGAGCTGCCGCATATTCGTATTCAACAGTTCATCAGGGGTATACCCCAAATTCATGGCGGCGGTTTTATTGATGGATAAGAGTTTTCCATCAAAGTCATGGACACAAATCAGGTCATGACTGTGTTCTACAAGATCGCGATACCATTCTTCACTCTCCTTCAAGGCCGTGTCGATCTTTTCAGAATTCTGATTCACCCTTATCTCCTCCAAAAGAAAAACCGGGAGCCTCATCGGATCAGGGGGTCCGGGAAGCGTACCGCACCAGCCGGACAAACTCCGGCCCTCATAGTATGGCTGAGGGGAATCGTCAATCATTTCTTTCTAAATTGAGCGATTTAAGTAATGACAAGGGGGTTAAAAGTAATAAATTCATACGCTCAAATTAGGTCTTTCTAAATTGAGCGTTTTGAAAGTGAAGAGAAAGGAGGGTACACTCACGGTAAGGTTGAAATTGGTGTCTGTATCCCTCCTGAGATCGGTACGGATGCAGATGACGGATTCATGGCACCAGTGCATCGGCAAGCATTGAAGATAAGAATTTGACCTCTGTTTTGAGCTTGTAATGATCGTTCAGGTTGCTCAACTGGGTATGGCAGTTCTCGCAGGCGGTCGCGAGGATGACAGCTCCAGTTTTGTTGACCTGTTCGGCTTTCACCTTGGCGGATTTCATCCGAAATTCCAGGGTCTCCTCTCCCATGGCAACCAGTCCGCCCCCGCCGCCGCAGCACCAGTTGTATTTGGGGTCCGGAGAGAGTTCCCGATAATCCTCAACCAGACGGCTCAGGATATAGCGGGGTTCGCTGATGATTCCTCCGTTTCGGGCGATCTGGCAGGGGTCATGATAGGTGACCGGACTTTTGATTTTGGTTTTGTCGACCCGGATCCGTCCCTCTTTTAGATACCGTGCATGGACTTCAGTGATGGAGGTCACCTTGAAGGGCTGTTTCCCCGAGAGCTGTTTCATCACCCTGTATGCGGTGCCGCATTCGCAGATGCAGACTTCTTTTACGTTGAGCGTTTTTGCTTCGTTGATGATCCGGTCCATGATGAGTTTGGTTTTTGAAGGATCTCCGACAAACGCACCGAAGTTTACGGCTTCAAAGAAGCTCAAGGTCCAATTTTCGCCTGCCGCATTGAATATGGCGGCCGCCGGGATGATGGAATGCGCTCCGGCCAGGGCT
>JBFMEI010000255.1:0-3710 GCA_040753295.1 Thermodesulfobacteriota bacterium
CACAAAGTATTCGGAAGAGGAGTATTCACTGAGCCGGTGCCGTCCGAACCGGTGATAGCTGTTCTTTTCCTGTTTCCGCGTGGAACTTCCACCTAAAAAACTTTCCAGATCCCGGATGATGTCCCAGATCCGATCCTCTTTCTCCACCACGATTTTAATACCGATAGTATCATGGACCTGGTTTGGAAATTCCAGATTCTTCCGGAACATCTTTTCCACATAGGAAGTATAAGACAGGTTCTCCCCTGAGATGAACTTGTTCCGGATTTCCATGTGCAGGATTTCATTCCCTGAATGGGTGGTAAAGGGTCGGCAGACAAAGCGCTGAACCTGTTGGGTTGGGATCCCCTGTTTTTTTCGCAGCTCCATTTCCTTTTTACTCCGTGAAAGGGCAAGCTCCGGATCCAGGGCGAATTCCACCTTCTGTTTCGAATTAAGCCAGAGAAAATACTCCCGTTTTTTCTCCGCCCGATGACCAAGACCACTGTTAAAGGCCTGCAGAATCTCCCGGCGTCGGATTTCAAGCTCTTCAACCTCCACACTCCGGTTGATTCTGGCGATCAATACGATAAGCCCGATTTTTCTGAGAATTTCATATCGGATTCGATGATCCTTTGAAGATCTGAAGAGTTTGAGCGTCTCATAAAAATCATAGCTGGTCCGGACCGCTTCATCCTCTTTAAGGGTATCCACGATCTCTTTTGGGTAATCGGATTTTAAAAGAATATCCTCGATGATGGTGGAGGCGATGGCGGATTTTTCCCTGAAAAGGGCTGCATTGGACCGATAGCTTCTGAGATGCTTAAGGTCGTTGAATTTGACGTTCAAATAGGCGTTTAACCGGTCTTTATAGAGTGCCGGAAAACTCCTATTTTCTGCGATTTTAAGAAAGATAATTCCCTCGCTTGCCTTGAGCAGGGACTGGGGATCCAGATGGGCATATTTTTTTCTAAAATCGTTTAAATCTCCAGGAAGCTCTTTATAAAGAAGATCTGCCGTGAGTACCACCGCCAACTGGTCGTGGCTGAGATCCGGGTTGGCTTTTAAAAAAAGTCGGATTTTGGACTGATAATCTTCAGGCTTCATCCTCGGCTTTACCCTATATTTCTTATTTCAGATATCCCCATTGTTTGAGGCGCCGATAGGCATACTGGGCCTGGTCCCCTTCCTGGACCTGTTTGAGATACCGGTAAAACTCCTGAGCTGCCGGATCTTTTTTACCCATTCCTTCGAGAGACACTCCTTTGAAAAACGCGCTGTTGGGATTTCCCGGAAGTCTGGTTTCATAGCCGGTAAAATCCTGAAGCGCCGCCTCATACTGCTTCTTTCTCAGATTGGCGTATCCGCTCAAGTGAAAGGCCTGGGCTTCCTTGGGATAGGCCTCTTTGGCACGGTCGGCATACTGTTTGGCTTCATCATTTTTTTTCTGCGCAAGCTGACACTTTGCCATCATGAGGAGTCCGGCATAATCTTCCGGCGCTTCTTGCAGGGCCTTGGAAAAAGAGGTCTGCGCCTCAGGATATTTCTGTTTTGCCATGAGCCCTTCTCCGGTCTGCATTTCCTTGACCGCTCCCTCGATCTTCCTCAAGTCCGCCGTATGATCCATGTATCGCTCCCGGAAGTTCGGCTTCCCTTGATCCGCTGCATATGCGGACTGCGCCCTTTTGACCGCATCCTGGTAACGCTCATCGCTCATGGGGTGAGTGGCGAAGAGGACCTGGGTGATCTCTCCCTTGTTCTTGGAGAGGCCGTTTAAGATGCTCATCAGACCCACCATCCCGTCCGGGGTGTATCCGTTTTTGACGATATACGACATCCCGAGCTCATCCGCCTGCCGTTCGTTATCCCGGCTGTATTTGGCAAGAAGGACCCCGGAAGTCAGGAGCCCCAACTGTGCCGCAAGGATTCCGGCATTGCTGCTGTCGCTTCTGATCCCCACATAGGCCGCAACCCCTCCCACCACCGCCATGGTCATCAACTGCGTGGACATGATGGAGGCGGTGTGCCGGGCGTTCACATGTCCCAGTTCATGACCGATCAACGCCGCCAGCTCGGCTTCGTTCTGCAGCTTGAGGAGGATCCCGCGAGTGATGCCGATGCTTCCTCCGGGAAAGGCATAGGCATTCACATAGACCGCATTGACGCCCTGAAACGAGTAAGGCATTTTGGGGCGATGGGTCTGAGATGCCATCCCCTGTCCGGTTCTGGAGATATACTCATTGAGTTTCCGGTCCTGGAGGACCCCGTAATCCGCGGAAAACTGATGAGGCGAGTGCTGCCGGTCCATGCTGATTTCCGTATCTTCGGAAACCAGCATCAACTGGGAGGTTCCGGTCACCGGGTTGGTGGCGCATCCCAGAATCAGCCCCGCTGCCGCCATGGAGCCCGTGTAGAGAAAATCCCTGCGTGTGATGCCGCGCGGCTTGGATTTCGAATGCATCATAATTCCCTCATCATGTGGTATCGCCTCCCGGATAACCATTACTGGGAAGTAAATTCCCATTTATCTTCAAGCACCTTCCAGGAGCCCTCTTCATTTATCATCTTCACCTTGCCGATCGCTTTTTCCCCATACCGCGATGTCCCGGTAACCCTGAATGAAACCTCGTCTCCGGAGCCGGACGCTTTGCCGATCTTTACTTTATCCGGCCGTGTTTTGCAGAGTTCGGCAATTATCTTGCGGCTGTCGGTGTCGAAGGAATCAAACTCCTTTCGTGCCTTACTTGAAAGGTACGGGATCATCTTTTCCGTGTCTTCGTCAAGGCATATCCGGTAGTATTCGGTATAAACCAGAGCCGCCGGGCCGGTATCACCCGTCACTATGGTTTTTTTTTAGGTTCGGCCTTTACATTGGCCTTTCCCCAATTCACCTTAAACGACGCCTCGCACGATAGGGTAATTTCGTAAAAGTCATCCACGATCGGCTTCTGGGTGCTGATCTTTCCTTCCATTTTTGATTCGTCGCATTTATCCAGCACAAGCGCCAGTTTATCGGCGATGGCGACATAATGTGTCTTTTTCCCGGGAAAATAGAGGGCGCCAAGGCCTCCGGCCGCCAGTTTCTTCTCTTTGGGAGAGATTTCAAAAATCAGGACATGAACTTTGTTCTTCTTGATATATTTGTCTTCAAGAATGCCGATGCTGAATTTTCCCGGCAACGGTTTGTCGGAAAGGGCTATAATCGGAGAATCCGGGTTGTCTTCATCCACATAGGCATGAAGCAGTTTGATTTTGGTTTTGTTCAAAGACAAGGAGCCGGATACGCTGTTTCCGGCATTGCTCACCCCGGCATAAATTAAACTCAGTCCCAACATGAAAACCACAGCCGCTCCAATCAGTGCATGTCTCCGCATAACAGCCTCCCAAGTGTTTTTTGAAAATATTGAATGTTTCTACCTCAATTCCTTACTCAGTCACCCAAGAATCTTCCGGATGGATTCTTCTTTCTTTATAAGCGTTACGGTGAGCGATAAGACCTTCTCTTCAGCAGATACCAAAAGGGAAAAGAAAAGAAATAATTAGCAGTCCCCCTGGTAAAAGTTTAAACAGCTTTTGAAATGTTATAAAAATTCACACAGTGTTTCAAGAGCCGATTTTACATTAACCATATGGATGAATAGAATTTCCCAAGGTCATCATATAATGACATTCTTTAGGTAAAGATCGTGACATCTGTTGGGTTTGTCTGTTTTTGCAAAGGATTATGCATA